>CAVOCN010000056.1:0-7504 GCA_963694205.1 Dehalococcoidia bacterium
GTTTCGGGCTAACGCCCGTGGAGCTGTAGGCCCTCGAACTGACCCAGGCTCGCATTAAGCTCCCGAACTGACTGAGCGCGTTATGGCGCTGCAGGCACCGGGAGTAGTTCGCCCAGTACTGTCTCCCCTGATCGCCCGACGAGCCGGGTGGGCACGACCTGGTTGAACAGGTCGTCCTGGCAAGATGCGGATACTCGGACGTAGTTGTCGGTCAGGCCCGTCCATGCCTCGCCTCGCCGTTCTTCCCACAACACCGGCCTTGCGGTGCCCAGTAACCCGTCTCTGAACGCCGACCCGGTGCGCTCTCCTAGCTCGATGAGCGCGCGCACGCGAGCGGACTTTTCTTGCGGGGTCACGTCATCGTCGAAGTGGGCGGCCGAGGTGCCCGGCCGGGAGGAGAACGGGAACACATGCACGGCTGAGAAGCCGACGCGCTCGGCCAGTTCGTATGTGCGCTGGTAGTCGTCGGCCGTCTCTCCGGGGAAACCGGCGATCACGTCTGCCGTGATTGATGCGCCCGGAACGCTGGTCCGTATTTGCTCGACAGCACGCTCGTACTGAGCAGCGCTGTAGCGCCGCCTCATGCGTTGCAAGATTGGGTCGCTGCCCGACTGGAGCGGCATGTGGAAGTGCGGGCAGAGCCGTTCGTCCGACCACAGGTCCAACAATCCGGCGTCCATTTCTTGCGGCTGCAGTGAGGAAACTCGAATACGCTCGACGCTAGTCCCTCTGAGAATTGCCGCGATGAGTTCGGTCAGTGTTGAGGGTTCGTGCCCTGACAGGTCGAAGCCGTAGGAACCGAGCTGGGTACCGGTGAGTACGACCTCGCGATAACCGGCATCGGCGAAGCGATTGATGCGGGCGACCAGTTCAGAGGCGGGAATAGAACGCTCTCGCCCTCTTACTCTGGGCACGATGCAATAGGCGCAGACCTGATCGCACCCCTCCTGGATTTTCACCATAGCCCTTGTTTTCAGCACCCTGGGAGACAGGGGTATTTCGTCGGAGCCCACGCCGCAGGTGGAGGCGTCACCCCCCCTTAATGCGACTACCTGTTGCACGAGACGGACCTTGTCGCCATTTCCCGCCAACAGGTCTATCTCTGTAAGCTCGCCGAGTGCCGCCGGGTCGCGCTCTGCGTAGCACCCCGTCGCGACGATGGTCGCTGCCGGGTTGCGGCGGCGCGCCGAGCGCAGCGATTGCCTCGCCTTGCGGTCGGCCACGTGCGTGACCGTGCAGGAGTTAACCAGGTATACGTCGACGGGCTCGTCGGTGCCGACAAGGTCGAAACCTGCGGCCTCGAACCGGGCGGCGAGTACCGCGGTGTCGGCCTGATTGAGCTTGCAGCCGTGGGTCTCTATGGCAACCGAGGGACGACCCTTGGGCCCTGAGGAATGACCCTGGGACGTGGAAGGCACGGGTAGAAAAGCTCCCGGTAATGTTTTGGACAAAGCGATGGCCGTAGCTGCGATTATAGCCGAGTGGCCTTGGTTTACGTGGGCTGGCGGAGGGCTAACGGGCGGCTCACCCTGCTATAATCGGTCGGGTTTTCAACGGGCCTGGGGTTGTGAAGAACCTGTGGCCCAACGGGCTGGCCGAGGGGTTACCCGAACCGTTGCTAATAGTCAGGCGGCCAGGCTCACGGCCCATCTATTCCCAGGAGATCGTCCCTTTATGGCAAACCGTGTTTTCGTGACCGGATTGGGCGTTGTAAGTCCACTTGGGCTCGATGCCGACATTACCTGGAAGTCGGTCATCGCCGGGGAGTCCGGGGTCGACACCATTACGTCGTTCGACCCCGAGGGCTTCAAGACGACCATCGCCGCCGAGGTCAAGGGCTTCGACCCCACAGACTTCGTCGATCGCAAATTAGCTCGCCGATTAGACAGGTTTGTCCAGCTGGCCCTCGCCGCCGCCATACAGGCCGTGGACGACGCTGATGTAACGATCTCCAGTGGCAACGCCGAAAGGGTCGGCGTGATGATAGCCAGCGGCATCGGCGGCATCATCACCATTTCTGAACAGTTGGCGGTTCTGAATGAAAAGGGCCCGAAACGGGTCAACCCGTTCTTTATTCCTATGATGTTGCCTGACATGGCGTCCGGTCAGGTCTCCATGCACCTCGGTGCCAAGGGGCCGAGCGTAGCCACGGTCTCGGCCTGCGCCAGCGGCGCGGACTCCCTGGGAGCCGCCTTCAACGCACTGCAAGACGACCAGGTAGACATGATTCTTGCTGGCGGGTCGGAGGCGGCCGTTTGCCCCATTGGCATAGCTGGCTTCAACGCTTGCCACGCGCTTTCTACCCGCAACGACGACCCAAAAGCTGCGTCCCGACCGTTCGACGTGGACCGGGACGGCTTCGTCTCTGGTGAAGGAGCCGCCGTGCTGGTGCTCGAAACCATGGAAAGCATGATTTCCAGAGGGGCCGAGCCCATAGCTGAAATGGTCGGCTACGGGGCCTCTGCCGACGCCCACCATGTGACCCAGCCCGCACCCGAGGGCGAAGGCGGGGCCAGGGCGATGCGCCGGGCGCTGGAAGTCGCGGGTCTGAAGCCCGGCGAGATTGACTACATCAACGCTCACGGCACCTCAACGCAGATGAACGACAAGTACGAGACTATGGCCATGAGGTCGGTCTTCGGCGAGGATGCATATCGCATTGCGGTCAGCTCCACCAAGTCGATGACCGGGCACCTGCTCGGTGCATCAGGAGCGCTGGAGGCGGCCTTCAGCGTTCAGGCCATTTCCAAGGGCGTTGTTCCGCCTACCATCAACCTGGATAGCGCAGACCCCGATTGCGATCTTGACTACACGCCGCACAAAGCGAAGAAGGCAGACGTGAACGCCGCCATCAGTAACTCTTTCGGGTTCGGCGGCCACAACAGCTCACTCGTTTTTCGGGCGGTCGACCTTTAAGGCGAACGTGCTGGCCTCACAGGCCGGTCTGAGATGACCCAGGGCAACCTGTTTTCGCAGGAGGAGCCGCCTATCTCCCCGCTCGCCGAGTCTCCCGAGTCACCCGAGGCCGCCGGGCCCCCCGAGCCTGAAGACGCCTGGCGGCAGCTCCCGTCACCGCCGGTCGGGTTTGGCGAGAAGCTTGGCCTGCCCTCGCTGCATGCTCTGCTGTTGTACAACCGTGGCGTGCGCGTCCCCAGCGATGTCGCCTCGTTCCTGGCCGTAGACGAGCGGCTAGTGAACGACCCGTGGCTTATGCCGCACATGGACGAGGCCGTCGAACTTCTGCAACGAGTGATAGCAGACGGCGGTGCCGTGGCCGTGTTTGGAGATTTCGACGTCGATGGCATATCGGGCACTGCGGTGCTTTGCCGCACTGTTACGGAGCTTGGCGGCAGGCCAATTCCCTACATTCCGAACCGGATGGCCGAGGGCCACGGGTTACAACCCGATGCTATTGAGCAGCTAGCCGCGCAGGGTGCGAAGCTGCTCATCACCGTAGACACAGGGACCACGGCGGCGCCCGAGGTTGCGTTTGCGCGCTCCCTTGGGCTTGAGGTCATCATTACCGATCACCACGTGGCGTCCGACGATATACCCGACGGTGTGCCGATTCTTAATCCGGGCCTAATCCCGGATGTTGGAGAGCCTTACCCGTACACAGGGCTCACCGGTGCGGGGGTTGCCTTTAAGTTGGCCCAGGCCGCCTGCGAGAGGGCCGGGCAGCCGTTTCCAGAGCACCTTTTGGAGCTGGCGGCGCTGGGCACTGTCGCGGACGTTGCGCCGCTTACAGGCGAGAACCGGTTCATTGTTGGGCGAGGTCTTCAGTTGCTGCGAAAATCCGGCAATATAGGCATTAACGCCATTGCTAGCTGCGGGGACATCGACCTGTCATCGCTCGTCGCCCGCGATCTCTCGTTCGGCCTTATCCCCCGCCTTAACGCCGCCGGTAGGCTGGATGATCCGTCGATCAGCCTGCGGCTACTGACCACCGAAGACCAGGGCGAAGCTGCGGAACTGGCCGATCGCCTGGAGGCGATGAACAACGAGAGGCGCCGGATCACCGACAAGAGTGTGCGCGAGGCCGAGGAGATGGTGGCGGAGGCGAGCCTGCAAGAAGAGGCAGCCATTGTGGTGAGCAGCCCGGACTGGCACCTCGGGGTGATAGGCCTCATAGCCGGCCGGCTCGCCGAGCGGCATGGCAAGCCAGCGGTGGCCGCAAAGGTGGCCGACGGCAATATGCGAGCCAGCTCAAGAGGCCCTGAAGGCATAAACGTGGTCGAGGCCATAAGCGCGACGGGGCTGCCGTTCCTGCGCATGGGAGGCCACGCCCAGGCGGCCGGGTTCACGCTCGGAGAGCAACACCTGGCAGATTTCAAACGCCTCTTCCCAGCGCGAGTCGCCGAGATGGGCTCGGGCCTGGCCGCCGACGACACTATTGAGTACGACTGCGAACTGGAGCTTTCGGCGGTCAACCACCCCAACTTCACGTTCATAAACTCGATGGCACCGTTCGGCCGAGGTAACCCTGCGCCAAAGTTTATGACCAGAGGTGTGCGGGTGCTGGACGCGCGAACGGTTGGCCGGGGCGACGGGCACCTGAAGCTGCGGCTTTCAGGGAGTGGTACGGACCTGGAAGCGATCGCCTTCGGCCTGGGGCCGAGGTTGGCCGAATTGGGGTCTGCGATAGACCTGGTCTACACCATAGACATAAACGAGTGGGGTGGCAGACGGCGTTTGGAACTCAAGGTCGTGGACTTCCGGTCCGCTAGCTAGCTCTTGCGCTGGCTAGCCTCTCTTCTACCTCTACCTCTACCTCTGGCTCTGGCTAGCTTCGGTTCTGCCTAGTTCCTTTTCTGTCTTCGACGACGGGCCCGCGTGCCACGTAGCGACGGCGGTGCCGCTTCGGCGGGCTCCAACTCGACTCGCTGGGTGAACCTGGCTTTGTACACCAGCAGGGGCACGCCTATGGCCAGGACGACGAGGGCGATGTAGTGCGCCTCTTGCATCCCCAATGCCCAGATCTTGTCTTCACGCGCGAAGCTGATGGCGAACCTGCCGATGGCGTAAAGCGATATGTAGAGCGCCCAAATCATCCCGTTGGGCTTGAGCCGACCCCTCATAAACCAGAGTACTGACAGGACGAGTGTGTTCCAGACGATCTCGTAGAGAATTACTGGCTCCGCGCCCACGGAGTTGACGGAAGACGAATGGCCGTTGGCACACCGCTGCGCGAGCGACTCCGCGTGCGTCCAGGTCATGCTCAAGAAGTGGTCGGCCGCCTTGGCGCAGTGCTCTCCGTTGGCGAAGTCTCCCAGGCGGCCGATGGTTTGAGAAAACAGCAGCGCCGGTGCGGTGATGTCCATGAGGATTCCCCACTGGGGCCTCGGCACTCGCATGACGAAGAGGTAGATCATCGCGCCAGCAAAGCCGCCGAGGATTCCACCCCAGACACCTATGCCGCCTTCCCAGATGGCGATTATCTGGGCGGGGTTGCTGCCGTAAAAGTCCCAGTTGTCGATGACATGGACGGCTCGCGCGCCGACGAACCCGCCCAGGACGGCCCACAGCGCCATTGAGTAGATCAAATCGGGGTCTATGCCTCGCAGCGGCGCCCACCGCGCCACAAGGTAAACAGCAACGACCACGCCGATGAGGCTGAAGATGCCATGCCAGGCGACGACAAAGCCGCCTATGTCGAAGAGATTGGGGCCTGCAGAAATTTCGATCAAATGGGGTTAGCTTTGCTCTGGGGGCTTTGCCAGCTTTGGAGATTTGGGGAGTTGAGTATCAAGTTGTTCTTAAAAGAAGCCATGCCGATTCTAGAGTTCGGTTGCCCCCAGTGTCAAAATCGGAGCGTCAAAACCGGAGCGCCAAAAAGTGAGCGTAAATAAAAGCCACACGGGCGAACTGGAGAAAACCCGTCAACATTGCGCCCTAAGAAGCCTCGAAGCTGATCACCCAGTCCGGCAAAATCGGAGGCGAGGTGCTGACTATGTCAGAGCTTGCTACGACCGTGCGAGATTCGATGGATTCCTTCCTGGCCCATATGAGGGTGGAACGTGGAGTTTCTCCGAACACGTTGTTGGCCTACCGGACCGACCTGGTTCAGCTTGCTCAATTCCTGAGCCGGGCCAGCGTTCTGGGAGGCCAGGTCAATGATTCATCTGGACGTCCTCATGGTCCTTCCTTGACCCGATGGGATCGTGTGGACGAGTCGGTGGCGACGACGTACGTGCTGCACCTTTCTAAGAAGGGCTTCAGTGATACGACGCGGGCGAGGAAGATCGCCTCTATGAAGTCGTTCTTTGGGTTCCTTTTGGATGAGGGCACGGTCGAGAAAGATCCAACCGAGAACATTTCGGCCCCCCGATTGGGCCGTTCCCTTCCAGACGCTCTCTCGGAAGCCGAGATGGATCAGTTGCTGGACTCTCCCGAGGGCGACAAGCCCCCCGAGGTCCGAGATAGGGCGATGCTTGAGTTGATGTACGCCACCGGCCTGCGAGTAGGAGAGCTGGTTGGCCTGAACATTAACGACGTGGACCTGGACGCGGGAACGGCGCGTGCCTTCGGTAAGGGCAGCAAAGAGCGGTTGGTGCCGGTCCACCCGGGGGCGGTCGAGGCGATAGGTGATTACCTGGCACGCTCCCGGCCCGGTCTGGTCGGCGATGGTGCGGGACGCGCGCTGTTTCTCGGGGCAAGAGGCCGGAGGCTTACGCGGCAGGGCTTTTGGACTATACTCAGGAGACGCGCCGCGCAGGCCGGGATAGGCAAAAAACTGACACCTCATACCTTGAGGCACAGCTTTGCCACCCACCTCCTGCGAGGGGGAGCGCCGCTGCGGCACGTACAGGAGTTGCTGGGTCACGCCAGCATTACAACTACGCAAATTTATACTCACCTCACCAGTGAGCACGTTCGGTCTGAGTACGACCGGGCCCATCCCAGGGCCGGTTAACCAGACGCACGGGGGATTAGATGGCAGACAAGGGAAAGCGAATAGCCTCTCGGCAGGCACAGCTAAACCGGCGCAAGCGCAGGGGCAAGGGTCGCACGCAACAGTTCGATGCCGGGCCCGGCGAGTCTGCCGTTAATCCAGAAGCATCTGCCGACTCGCCCCCGAGCGACGCACCTCAGACCCCGGTCACTCCTCCAACCGGCCAGGAGACCCCAGAGACAACTGGGGAGACCAAAAGGGCGCCCACTCGCGTCGCTTCCAACACCCGAGTGTCTCGCCGCGGCCGCGCCGCCGCCCGTGCCGAGGCAGCGGCGGTTTACCCGTACCTGGGCGTCGAGCTTCGCCACATCGGGGTTATCGCGGCGGTGCTCGCCGTCGCGCTCGTCGTCCTTACGCTTACTTTGCGCTAGTTCGGGCCAGTTCGGGCCCCTCTAGTTCGGCTTTGGCGCTCGCTGGCCTCCTGCGAAAGCGCTGCGGGGTAAAATCGGCGTAGATCATGTCTACCGGAAAGTTCCCAGAGAGGCTTAGCGCCGTACCCACACGCCCGGGGGTGTACCTGATGAAGGACGCCAGGGGCAAAGTCCTATACGT
>CAVOCN010000057.1:0-7498 GCA_963694205.1 Dehalococcoidia bacterium
CACCGCAAGGTAACGGGTAACCGCTTCCAGGGCTGCCTTGGACGTGCCAACGGAGAAATAGTGGGGCAGGACGCGCACTGACCCCATTGAGGAGATGTTCACGATGCTGCCGCCGTTCGGCATGAGCTTGCTCGCCGCTACCGAACACAGCCACGGCGCTTTGGCATTGACGGACATAGTCCAGTCCCAGTGCTTGGGTTCTAAGTCAACGGCGTCGCGCTGGACGCCCGAAGCTGCATTGTTAACGAGTATGTCCAGCCGACCGTAGTGGTCGGCGACCGACTCGAACATTTGCTGAATTTTGTCGGGGTCGCCGACCTGTGCCTTAAGACGGAGGCAATCGACACCAAGCGTCCGTACAGCCGCCTCTGTCTCGGCGGCCGCGTCGTGGCTGCGCATGTAGTTAAAGGCGATGTCTGCGCCCCTGGCGGCCAGGTCGAGGGCTATGGCGCGTCCTATGCCTCTGCTGGCACCGGTGACGAGGGCGACTTTCCCCTGGAACTGTTTGACTGGGCCCTCTAGCTGTTTGGCTGGCTTTTCCATACGAGAACCGGCGGGCTAGACTGCCAGGCCGCCGTCGACGCTGACCACCTGCCCTGTCATGTAGCTGGCCTTCTCGGAAGCGACGTAGGCGACCATGTGCCCGATGTCGTCGGGCTTGCCTATGTAGCCCATCGGTATAAGGGCGCGCATTCGCTCTTCGAATTTTTCGCCCAAAACCTCGACGGTCTCGGTACGGATGTATCCGGGGGTGACCACGTTGGCCGTTACGCCCCTGGGTGCAAGCTCTTTCGCGACGGACTTGGTGAAGCCGATTATCCCGGCCTTGGACGCCGAGTAATTGGCCTGCCCGGCGTTGCCACGTATGCCCACGATTGAGCCCACGTTTATCAGCCGGCCCCAGCGGCGCTGCATCATGCCCCGCACATAGGCGCGGGTGCAGTAGAAGGTGCCGTTGAGGTTGGTGTCGATGACCTTGCTCCACGCTTCGTCGCCCATGCGCACCAGCAGCGTGTCGTCGATGATGCCAGCGTTGTTGACGAGGATGTCGATGTGCGGGAATTGTTCGCCGACAGCTTCTGCCATGGCCTTGACCTGGTCGAGCTGGCCCACGTCTGCCTGGACGGCGAAGGACTCTACCCCCAGGGCCTTTATCTCGTCCACCAGTGCCTGGGCTTCGGCCTCAGACGAGCGGTAGTTTATGGCCACGTTGACGCCCATTTCGGCCAGTCTGAGCGCTGACGATCGGCCAATGCCCTTGGCCGCACCGGTGACCAGAGCGTATTTTCCGGCTATCCCGTTCGCGTCTTCAGTCAATCAAATCTCCGACCCAACTTCTACAGTCGCACGGACGGTTGCCAGGCGCTCGGTGAGGCGCTCAATGAAGCCCAGGTCCAGCGCCAGTTTCGCCGTGGCTATTGCGTTTGCTACTTCGATGGCGTCTGCCCGGCCGTGACCGATGATGCTCACGCCGTTCACGCCCAGAAGAGGCCCGCCGCCAAGGGCCTGCGCGGGATTGGTCGTTTTGAGTATCTCACCCTTGATGAGGTTCATCGCCTCCGGCGTCACCTGGCCATTTACCGCGCTGGCAAGGTGCTGGATTAACGACACGCCTATGCCTTCGGTCAGCTTCATAACCACGTTGCCTGCGAAGCCGTCGCACACAACTACGTCGACGGTGCCTGCGGGCAGGTCGTTGCCCTCGACGTTGCCGACGAAGTTGAGGCCGCTCGCCTGCAAAAGTTCGGTGGTTTCTCGTACTTGCTTGTTGCCCTTGCCCGTCTCAGACCCAACGCTGAGCAGCGCCACTTTCGGCCGATCGATGTGCCAGAACTGGTTGGCGAACACCTCGCCGATAATGGCGAACGACAGGAGCTGCGCGGGCTTGCAGTCGACGTTGGTTCCTACGTCTATGATGATCGTTCTTGGCGCGAGGCCCACAATGGGGCCGCCGAGGCAGGGCCGCTCCAGCCCTTCCATCATGCCGAGAATCACCGCGGCGGCGGCCATAGAGGCGCCCGTGGAGCCCATGGACACGCATGCCCCGGCCCGGCCCTCTTTCACCAGTTTGGTGGCGACGAAGATGGACGCATTCGGCTTTTGACGTAGCGCCCTGGCTGGCTGCTCGCCCTCACCTACCACGCCCATTGACGGGGCGACGGAGATTGGCAAGTCTGCGGCGCCGGGATGAGCGTCCAACTGCTCTTGCAGCGGGTTGGGGTCGCCGACCAGCAGGACAGCGACATCGGTCTCCCTGGCGGCAAGCACGGCACCTGCCACGGTCTCGACCGGGGCGAAGTCGCCGCCCATCGCGTCGAGCGCTATTGTCGTACGTTCAATGGTCAAATTATTGTCCAGATCGTTTGTATGTGGCTCACGCGACCACAACCGAGGTCTGAGCGGTAATGGCGACTTCTTCAGAGTCGCCCTCTCCAGGGTCACTGGGGTTCCGCACCGTCACCACCGTACAGGTGATGCGGCGTCCGCCCTCTTGGAGTTCATCTATCTTTTTAATGGTGCCGCGGGTCTGAATTTGGTCTCCTGGGAACACAGGTGCCCGGAACCTAAGCTTCAATTTCCCACTCCGGGCCCAGTCGAGCCCGAACTCGCCCGCCATCAGTTCGGAGACGGTGGCGGCAATCATCATACCGTGAGCTATCCTGCGACCGAAGTGGGAACCGGCCGCGAATTCGGCGTCAATGTGAATGGGGTTGAAGTCGCCAGACGCCTCGGCGTAGGCGCTGACGGCCTCCTGGGTTATCAGGTGATCGACGGACGCGAGCGCGTCACCGGCTGCCATTGGACTGGTTACTCCCACTAAGCGGGCACCGCTATGGTGCTTTTGCCGGTCATTACGGTCCTGCCATTACCGGTGGTGACCGACAGGCCAACGACGAGGATTCGGCTGGCCCCGCGCAGGGAGTTTTGGGAAAGCTCGGCGGCGCAGGTTATCGTCTCGCCCACTCGCACGGCGTCTGTGAACTCAATCTCCTGACCGAGGTGCAGCGTGCCGCCGGGTATTCGTAGATCATTCACGACGCCCCGCACACTGAGCGCTGCCACAGCCATTGGCGTCACGAACTCTGAGCCCGCAAGTGGCGAGCCGTCATCGACCGCAGCCACATAGGCCGAGATGGTCGCGTCGTCCAGCAGACACACCTGCCTGGAGACCGTCTGGCCAGCGCTCAGGGCCGCGTAGTCGACGGGGTTGTCGTTCATGTCTTTGAAGTTACTCAAAACAGCCACAAATTATAGCTGCGGCGAGCCCGCTACGCTTGAGACGGTGCCGCGCCCCTCTGAATAGCGGCCTCTTCTAAAAAGCGCTCCAGCAGCACGAACGACGCTTCGTTAGACAGGTCCAGGCGGGCGATGGAGAGCGCCCGGAACACCACGCCGGTGGAGACACGGGCGAGCGCGTCCTCTCCCAGTGCGGGCAATGGCACTCCCAGCGCCTGGGCCACGAACCCGGCCACTCCCATACCGTTGCGCGTGAGATGGCACCGAATCATCGATTGCTCGTCGTGTGTGACCAGTAGGCCGTGTTCGTCTTGGGACAGCTTCAGACGAAGGTGCGACCGGGGCACCTCTATTAGCTCGTCCGCGTAGTCGAACACGTCTACGTCTGCCCGGTTAGGGTCTATTGGGTCAGGCATCGCGCCAGTATACTTGCGCCCGAACATGAAAGCCCCAGGTCTCTAGGGAATCTGGGGGAATCTGGGGGAATCCGAGGAGAGCAAGATGAAAGCAGCGGTGCTCAGGCAAGTTAACGAGCCGCTAACTATTGAAGAGCTCGACATTGACCGCCCGATGGCCCAGGAAGTGTTGCTCCGCACCCGGGCCTCGGGTGTCTGCCACAGCGACCTTCACTTCGTGGAAGGCAGCTACGGCCACCCGCTCCCCGTCGTGCTGGGTCACGAGGCCGCGGGCATCGTCGAGGCCGTGGGCGATCAGGTCACGTACGTTAAACCGGGCGACCGGGTTGTGACCTGCCTGTCGGTGTTCTGCGGCCACTGCCAGATGTGCCTGGCGGGTCGTCCGGTGCTGTGCTCTCGGCAGGGCCTTACCCGAGCCGACACGGAGGCTCCGAAACTGAGCGCATCGGGTGAGCGGGTGCACCAGTTCCTCCGCCTGTCATCGTTCGCCGAACAGATGCTGGTGCACCAGAACGCCGTTGTCAGGGTCGACGATGACACGCCTTTCGAGGTTCTCGCACTCATCGGCTGCGGCGTGACCACGGGGCTCGGTGCCGTGCTCAACACCGCCCAAATTGAGCCCGGCTCGACGGTCGCCGTCATCGGCTGCGGCGGCGTGGGCCTGAGCGCCGTGCAGGGTGCCCGCATCGCAGGTGCGCTGCGCATAATCGCCATAGACACGGTGGAAACGAAGCTGGCCACGGCGATGGAGTTCGGGGCGACCGACGTGATCGACGCCTCTTCGTCGGACCCGGTAGAGAAAGTGAAGGCCATTACCGGCGGCGGTGTGGACTATTCGTTTGAGGCGCTAGGAGCTAAGCGCACGGCGGAGCAGGCCTTCGAGATGCTCCGGTCGGGGGGCACGGCCACGGTGGTGGGGATGATTCCGGAAGGCACGAAGATCGAGATTGAAGGCTCGGCGTTTTTGGACGAAAAGCGCATCCAGGGCTCCAACATGGGCTCTAACCGGTTCCGCACCGACATGCCCCGGTACATCGAGTTTTATCGGCAGGGAAGGCTGCGGCTGGATGAGATGGTCACCCAGACCATGGGCCTAGAGGAGATCAACAGGGCGCTACAAGAGATGAAGTCGGGCTCGGTGAACCGGAGCGTCATCGTCTTTTAGAGGTTAGCGCGGCAGCGCGTCAGGGGGAGATTTCCGCCTCGGCGGCCAGTTTCATCTTCTGGGAGGTTTCGGCCATTTGCTGTTGCATTTTGCCGCGCATCAGCGGGGCCATCAGCTTGAATATGGGGTTGCTGGTGTCCATCTCCATGGCCAGGTTGACCCTGGTACCTGCGTCGGTCTCGTCAAACGTCCAGTGGCCCTGCGCCGTCACCGAGTCGGCCACCCCGCGCCAGCTCAGAGTCGAGGGAGGCGACCACTCGGTAATGGAGGTCTGGAACGCCATTCGTCGCCCGTTCATTTCGTAGACGTCCTCAGAGGTCGAACCGACGCCCAGCTCGCCCCCTGACGTACGCCGGGTCTCTACAAGGTCACTGTCCCACTGGGTGCGCTTGTCCGGGTTGGAGACGTACTCGAACACCCTGTCTATCGGCCGGTCTATTTCCACGGAAATTTGAAGCTTCATTTTCGCCACTTCCAGACAATGTGAGTAACCGCTGCCAATCTGCTGCCGCCAAGTGGCGCGCATAGTAGTTCGGAGGCCTGTCGCGGTCAACTACGGCTCGTACCTAAATCGACATCTGCCGGTGGCGAATGGTAATCTCCCGCCCATCCCACTCCGGTCCTTCGATTTCCAAAATTCCCACTTAGGAGAAGCCCCAAATGGACGACTTCAATGGCAAAGTAGCGCTTGTTACCGGTGCCAGTTCCGGCGTTGGTGCGGCGACGGCGCGCATGTTCGCCAACCGGGGCGCGACGGTGGTGCTGGCGGCGCGACGTGAGCGAGAGGGCGAAGCCGTCGCAGCGGCTATAAGGGCCAACGGCGGCGAGGCGTCTTTCGTTCGCACCGACATTTCCGACCCAGGCCAGGTCGAGGCGTTGCACCGGGTTATCGCTGAGGGGCACGGTCGGCTCGACTACGCCGTCAACAACGCGGCCATCGAAGGCGAGTTCCCGTTTCGCACGCACGAATCAACGCTGGAGAACTTTCGCTCGTTGATCGACATAAACCTGGTTGGCACCTGGCTGTGCATGAAGCACCAGCTGGCCCAGATGCTTGATCAAAAGAGCGGCGCTATCGTGAACGTATCGTCCGCCAGCGGGGTGGTCGGGGTGGCCTCTGCGTCGCAGTATGCCGCCACCAAGTGGGGGCTGGTCGGCCTGACCAAGTCGGCGGCGCTGGAGTACGCAGGACAGGGGATCCGAATTAACGCACTGTGCCCCGGCAGCGTTGAGACCGAGATGTTCGACCGGCTGTTCGATGGATACCGGGACAACCAGGCCGAGGTGGACGCGTTGCACCCGAACGGGCGAGTCTCTACACCACAAGAGATGGCGGAAATAGCCGTATGGCTTTGCTCCGACGCCTCGTCTTACGTAGTCGGCCACGCGCTTGTCGCCGATGGTGGACTGACGGCGGGCCTGTGGGGAGGGGCCCGAGCCGATTAGCCCCCCAAAACTACAGGAGGAAAACCCGGTGCCAAGAGGGTTAAGATAGCGCCATGCGGATAGGACCCTTCGAGATAAACGAGCCCGTGCCGGAGCTTAGCAACACCATTGCAATTGCCATGCTCCGGCCGTGGATAGACGTCGGCCGTGTCGGCACGTTGGCCCTGCGCAAATTGGAGAACCATTTCGGCGCAAAAGAACTGGGGCGACTGGCCAGGCCGGGCAACTTCTTCGACTTCACCCGCTACCGGCCCCGAATGGGCTTCGCCGCGGGGGAGCGCACGTTCACGGTGCCCAACACGGTCGTCAACTACATAAACGACGAGGCGCTGGGTCGGCCGCTGCTGCTGTTGCACATACGGGAGCCGCACGCTCTCGGCGAGGACTACGCCGATGGTATTGCCGAACTACTGGCACACTTCCGGGTAACGGAGTACTGCCGGATCGGCGGTATGTACGACTCCGTTCCCCATACCCGGCCCCTCATAGTCACCGGCACCCTGACGGAGCCCCAGTATGAACTGGCCGGGGACCTGGTGACCTCTCGCAAGAGCACCTACCAGGGCCCTACTTCTATAGTGAATCAGGTGGCCGAAGAGATGCGAAGCAAGGGCGCGGACGTGACCAGCCTGATGGTGCATGTGCCGCAGTACGCCCGACTGGACGACGACCGCATGGGCGCGGCCCGGCTGCTGGAGTGCCTGTCCGCGATCTACGGGCTACCCGACGAACTGGCCGACTCGACCCAGGGCCGACGCCAGTACCTGGAAATCGGCCAGGCCGCAGAGAACAACGCCGATGTGAACACGCTCATCTCGCAGCTAGAAAGCTATTACGACCGCACGCATGCCGGGCAGACGACAGATGGCGCGACAGAGGACGAGGAGCAGGCGAATCTACCGCCTGAAGTTGAAAAGTTCCTCACCCAGCTTGGGAGCCGGTTCGACGAGTCGGAAGGCGACGGGATCCCCGACGAAGAGTAGCGAGAAAGAGGCGTCGGCGAGCCCCCGAGCCCCTTAGACAGGGACGGGACGGGGTGAGCTTACCTGCGGTCGTAGCCGCCGCTGCTGCTCCTGCCACTGTCGTAGCTACCGCCGCTGCTGCTCCTGCCACTGTCGTAGCTACCGCCGCTGCTGCTGCCGCCGCTGCCGTAGCTACCGCCGCTGCTGCTCCTGCCACTGTCGTAGCTACCGCCGCTGCTGCTGCCGCCGCTGCCGCTGCCGTAGGGGGTGCT
>CAVOCN010000058.1:0-7462 GCA_963694205.1 Dehalococcoidia bacterium
GCGGTGAGCCTGACCTCGGGCACCATCGCGGTCGACGGTGAGAGGAGCCTCGTCATTCACCCAAACGAGCGCGCAGAAGTCACGCTGGTGCGCAACGGACCCAGGGTGGTGAACATCGACCAGGCGCTGGCCGAGGCCGGGAGAGCGGGCGCTTTCGTACGTTAGGCCCCCCGTCAGGCCAACTGGCTGTCAGGCCGACCATAGGGCCAGCCCCACGTTTACGACCATGTCGTCAATGGGGAAGCCTTCTGGCAGTTGCATCGCCGGTTCTATCCGCTCTAGCGGTCGGCGCAAAATACCTGCCACCCTCGACGCCACGTCCGGCTCGATGGCAATCGGCGAGCCGGTAACCACCACCGGGGTGTCGTCAGACAGCGGCGTTTCGGGGTTTTGCTGAGCGTGGGTCATGGTGGCCCTTTCGGCCACCTCTGAGATGCGGTTTATCAGCACGTCCCCCTCGGCCCTGGGCTCTGCGCCCCAGTAGGCCGACTGGACGACCATCGGTTCCCAGTCCCTTACGACCACCGCGTCGCACCCGTCGATTGCCGACCAGGCAATTACCACGTCGGGCAAGTTGACGGCCCTGGCCAGCGCGAACGCTCTCAGTTCGATATCGCGAATTTTCACCCCTGCCGCCTGTGCGGTCGTAGTAAGGGAGGCTACGGAACGCTTGGTGGCGCTTATGACGAGCCAGTGCGCGTTGTCGATGTCGTCGGGAAGCCGGTGCCACGCCAGGTAAGAGGTGTCGGCCGACACCCCCATGACCTTTCGCGCCTCACGAGGCAAAACCAGTTTGGGGTCGATCTGACCACGCAGCGGCATCTCAATGTCCTGGGCATTGGTCTGGTAGCCGGGGGCCGCTCCTATGAACCTCTTCGGCTTGATTTTTAGCTCCGCAATTGCCTTGCTAAGTTCGAGAGATGCGCGCCTCGGGTCGCTGACCATTCCCTCTCGGAATATTCGAGGGTTGGTCTCGACAATTTTCATGTCCAGAACCTTGAGTCCCTTCGACACCAGAATTTTTATGTACCCGTGTTCGAACGTCAGGGATGCCACCTCGGGAGCGCCGACCAGCCCCGTGTCCGCAGCCAGGTCCCTCACCTTTGCGACGAGCGGCTGTGCGATGCGGGCGACGCTGGGAGCGTAGCGCTCCAGGAACTCCTGGAACTTCAGGCCCCGCCCCCCTTTTGGATCCGGGTCTGAATCGAAAGAAGGCAGCTCGGGTTTGGCTTCGGCCTTCTCAGCGCCGACCGTTTCCATCAGTGACTGGTACTCGTCTTGCAGGCCCAGGGCCGCAATCTCTTTTTCGACGTCGCCCACGCCAACGGGCGGCGCGACCGGCGGAGGCCACACGGCCGGTGTCTCCGGTTTGGATGGCTCCCGCGGGGCGGGCTCAGGAGCGGCGTCCGGAGTTATCGGCGAGGCCGCCAAATCCGAGAGATCGCCCATCGCAGCCTTGAAGAAATCTGCTGCCGGCATGTCAGGTTCGGGTGGGGCCGCAGCAGGCGAGGGCTCTGACGCTGAGCCATCAGGCGCGTCGCCCGATGTCTCACCCAGCGGCTCGTTTTGGCGCGTGGCGGCCAGCTGCTCGAAGGCCTGACGAAATTCGTCGGTGTCCACAGAATCGGCTTGTTGTTGGGGTGCAGAGGTGCCTGTCGTCCCCGCTGCGGCCTGCTGAATGGCCTCTTGCTGCTCGATCAAAAGCCCAAGCGCGGCGTCCATTCCCGGGTCGTCTGGTTCTGGGTCTGAATCGGCCTGTCCCTGTTCGGGCTCCGGTTCGGGCCCGGACTCTGGGGCAGGTTCGGGCTGGCCCCGCTCTGCTGCTAGCTGCTGGAACGCGGCGCGGAACCCGAAGTCCTCACCGCTCTCGTCTTCCCCATTCTCGTTCAGGGGGCTCCGGCTCAGGGGACTCCCGTTCTCAGGGGTTGTCCCGAAATCTAACGACCCTGTGTCAATATGTCCTGCGTTATGAGGGAAAGCCTGTTCAGAGACGGGTTCGGGTTCGGAAGATGGGGCACTCTCAGGTACCGGGGACTTGAAATGTACGGTTTTTTCGCCCTCAGAAGAGGGCCCAGACGAGGATTCGGGAGACGCATCCGACTCCCGGCTGATCGCGTCCTGCATGGCGATGCGGTCGGCCACCAGCCGTTCGAACTCCGCTCTCCGGTCGGCGCCTTCGTCGGGCCCGTTGGCCTTGTCTGAGGAGCCTGAGGAGCCTGAGGAGCCTGAGACGCTCTCAGGAGTGGGCGGGGTTTGCTCTGACCGGGGCGGAATTTCGATGACCCCAGATCCCAGGGGAGAAGAGGCCAGGGGAGGAGGCACTGGCGCTGGCTCCGAATGGCCAGGCACCTCTATGGGCGGCCGTTCCACAACAATCGGCTCAAGCGGGGGCGCGGTGCCTCGGTCGCCCACCGGGACCGAGGGAACCTCGATAGGGGATATCTCGATGACGGGCGGTGATGAGGCTTCTCCTGTTCTCGGAAGATCTCCTGGCACTGTCGCTGGGCCGGGCCCGGATGCGGGCGCGGGTGCGGGCGCGGGCACCAGCCGGTCGGCCGCCTCTTCGTCGACGTAGTGAAGCAGTATGTGCCGGTCCACGGCCGGGCGGGACTCCGCCACCTGGCCGCAGACCAGGCACCGGTGGCCGTCACCGGCCTTGTCGTGCAGACCCAGTTCGAGCAGGGTTTCGGGTTTCTTCTTGAGCGCGGTCCGAAACCTGCGAACGGTCGCTTCGTTGACGCCCAGTTCGCGGCCGATGCGGGCGGCCGACCAGCCCTCTTTGAACCCCCAGAGGATGAAGCGGCGCTCTTCCGCCGTCATCCAGCTGTTCCGCGTTTCCTCGTCGCGGGTGGGTGGGCCGCCCGAAAACCGTTCGTCCAGTGTGGGAGGAGTCAAAAACAGGTACCTCTTAGGTTCACTCTGAGTTCACCCTCTGCCAGGGCCAACAATCCACATAGCGCACTAAATGTACGTATGTTTCCAGTACATTTCGCTCGTGTTTGGGGTAATTTATACGGTCTGACAGGGGTGTCACCAGACTCATAACTGCACGGTTTTTGCTGCTGCGGGTTATTGGATTGACACCTGTATAGGGCGGCCCTAACATGCCCGGCAACCCCGTGTACTAGCCGTACACGCGCGCTATGCGCGCCAGTAATTAGGAGATAGAAAGTTCATGGCCGAGATTACTTCCGTTAAGTTCGAGTCGTCGGTGCCGGTAAAGATGCGAGATGGCACGACGCTCATGTGCGACATTTTTCGGCCGGACGCGCCCGGCTCCTACCCGGCCCTTTTGGAGCGCACACCCTACGACCGCACCAGCCCGTTCGCACGGTCCCTGTCGGTAGACTCGGTACGTGCAGCGCTGGCGGGCTACGCCGTCGTGGTGCAGGACTGTCGCGGGCGGTTCGGCTCCGAGGGCGAGTTCCACCCCTTCGTCAACGAGATCGACGACGGGTACGACACAATTGCGTGGATGGCCGAACAAGACTGGTGCGACGGCAATGTAGGCATGTTCGGCGGGTCCTACGTGGGCGCAACCCAGTGGCTGGCAGCCATCGCCCGCCCCCCGAACCTCAAGGCCATAACTCCCGGTATTACAGCCTCCAACTATCACGATGGCTGGACATATCAGGGCGGCGCGTTCGAACTGGACTTCAACCTTGGTTGGTCGCTTATTCACCTGACCGGCGCGAACTACGAGCATCTCGAAAAACACCACGGGGCGCCTGAGGGCGGCGGCATGGATTTGCTTTCCAGGGCCGACGACCTGATGAAGGAGTACAACCATCTGCCGATGAAGGACTGGCCAGTCCTCAAGGGCACCGGCGACTTCTACTACCGGTGGCTGGAACACCCGGAGTACGACGACTACTGGAAGGCCATCAGCATTGAGGAGTTCCACGACAAGATCGACGTGCCAGCGCTGAGCTTCGGCGGCTGGTTCGACATTTTCATGGGCGGCACGCTGCGCAACTACACCCGCATGCGTGAGATGGGCGACGGCAACCGGGCTCGCGAGGGCCAGCGCCTCATGATCGGACCGTGGGTGCACCCCGGCGCGATGCCTAGTTTCCCTGGTGTTGCGGTGGGCGAAGAGTACTTCGGTATCGGCTCGTACGCGGGCTCCATCGACATTCACGGCATATTGCTGCGCTACTTCGACCACCACCTCAAGGGCCTCGACAACGGCGTTGCCGAGGACAAGCCCGTGAAAATCTTCGTCATGGGCGAGAACAACTGGCGGGACGAGGCCGAGTGGCCCCTGGCCCGCGCCGTAAACACCAAGTACTACCTGTCCAGCAGCGGCAGCGCCAACTCTCTGAACGGCGACGGCGTACTCGGCACGGCCGAGCCCACGGGAGCCGCGTCCGATACGTACACCTATGACCCCATGTTCCCGGTGCCGACAAAGGGCGGCGGCCTGTGCTGCTACGACGCACTGGGAGGCGCGGGATCGTTCGACCAGACCGAGGTCGAGCGCAGGGAAGACGTTCTCGTCTACACCACGCCTGTATTAACTGAGGACGTAGAAGTGACGGGGCCGATCACCGTGACGCTGTTTGCCTCGTCGAGTGCGAAAGACACCGACTTCACTGGCAAACTAGTAGATGTGTACCCGGACGGAGAGAAGGCGGTCAATCTGACCGACGGCATCATCCGCGCGCGCTACCGTAATGGCATGGAACACGGCGAACTGATAACACCGGGCGAAACGCTGGAGTACACCATCGACCTGTGGGCCACCGCCAACGTGTTCAAGAAAGGGCATCGCATCCGACTGGACATAGCCAGTTCCAACTTCCCGCGGTTCGATCGCAACCCCAACACCGGCGACCCCATCGGCGAGGGCGGAAGCACGGTGAAGGCGACCCAGACGATAGTGCACGACGCCGACCACCCGTCGCACGTCATGCTGCCAATAGTGCCCCGTTAGCTTTTGGGGGCGAGGGCCCCGGCTATTGCGCTAGATAGCCTCCGTCGATGACCAGTTCGGCACCAGTGACGTAGGACGAGTCGTCCGACGCCAGGTACAAAATGGCGTTGGCTATCTCCTGCGCCGTGCCCAGGCGGCCCATCGGTACCTGCTTTAGCCTGCGCTCCAGCGCGCCGGGGGCCGAGAATGGCCCGGCCGTGAACGGCGTGTCGGCGAAGCCGGGGTGCAGGGAGTTCACCCGGATGCCATCGCCGGCAAGCTGTATGGCCGCCGACTTGGTGAACGAGCGAATCGCCCCCTTGGCTGCGTGGTAGGCGGTGTTACTGGGGCTGCCGCCCATTGCCGATATCGACGACACGTTCACTATTGAGCCCCCGCCGCCCTTTCGCATGTGTGGAACAGCGTATTTAGTACCTAGAAACGCGCCCCTGGCATGCACCGCCATGACCCGGTCCCAGTCCTGCTCGGACGTGTGCTCCACGTCGAACAGCGCGTGAATGCCCGCGCTGTGCACCAGCACGTCCAGGCGCCCAAAGGCGTCTACGGCAGCGCCTATCGCCGCCTGCCACTCTGTTTCGGAGGTGACGTCCAGGCGAGCAAATAGGGCTTTCGTGCCCCCGGCTTCGATCTGTGAAGCAGTCAGGCGGCCGTTGTCCTCGTCTATGTCGGCAATCACGACGGACGCACCCTCGCGAGCGGCCGTGCGGGCGAACGCGCCGCCGAAGCCCATTAGCTGTCCGTCCAGTCCGTTGGCTGCGCCTGTGATGAGCGCTACTTTCCCGGATAGTCTGCCGGTCATTCTTCCACCCTTCTTCTACCAGACAGGCGGGCCTGTTTTATCAGCATTCCCAGCGTGTGCGAGTCGAAGCCCATGCTGACCGCCGAGGCAAGGTCGTCAAGGGCCGGTTCTTCCTGACCGAGAAAGGCACGACCCAGCGCGCGCACGGCGTAGGCCTGCGGGTGCTTGGAGTTCACGGCTATTGCCAGTTCGGCGTCGCGTATGGCCAGGTCTGGGTGCTTGGCCTCGTAGTTGGCCATGCCCCTGTTTGCCAGGGCGTCGGCGTTGGTTGGGTTCAACTCGGAGGCTTTTGTGAAGTCCTCAATAGCCAGGGATAGTTGCCGCAAATGCACGTACGCCATCGCCCGGTTGTAGTAAGCCTCGGCGTTGCCGGGGTCAATTTGCAGGGCGTTGTTGAAGTCCTCGACCGCGTCACCGGCCTTGACCAGTTGGCCGAACAGCACGCCGCGCTTGTTGAGCGCCGCAACATCGTCCGGGTCGGCCTCGATGCGCGCCGTAAGCTCGGCCACCTCGGCCTCTATCCGGGTAATGGCGGTATCCATATCGGTACCGTTGGGGCCACCGTGTTGAACCATATTTACTTCACTTTCCCTTCATCAAAGCCCCTGGAACTGAGATCGCCCACACCAACGTTGTCAGGCATCGGACCAGACGGCGACGCCGTTGCCGCCTGGGTCAGCGCGATGGCCGCCACGCCGAACGCTACCGCAACGCCTATGAACACGGGCCCATAGCCATCGTAAAAGTCGAAGGATAGCCCCGCGAGTATGGGTCCGATGCCGAATGACACCACCGTCGTTGCAGAGATTATCCCCATAATGCTGCCGAAGTTTTTAACGCCGAAGCTGTCCTGCACCAGTAGCGGGGCCAGGGCACCGAAAGAGCCCATAAAGAACCCGAACAGGCCCACCGACACCCACATCGCACCCCCGGACACCGCCGTCAGCATCAAAATAATGCCGACTATCTGGCCCCCGAACGAGACCATCATAACGAACCTGGCGGCCACCCTTTCGGTCATGTAGCCGAGCAGCACTTTGCCCGCCATGCCGCTGGCCGCGAGCACGCTTATCGCCCATATGGCGGACGTTTCGGAGATGTCGCGCCCCTCTAAATGAACCGAGACGTGCGCCAGGACGGTGGTGTACGTAAAGTTGCCCAGCATTATGGCAACGGTGACCGCTAAGAATGCACGGGTGCGGACGGCCTGGCGAAACGTCCACCCATCTATTGGACGAGTCCGGGCGCGGGTTTTGCCTGGCGTCACACTGCCTGTGCCTGGCGTCACACTGGGGGTCTTTCTGGCGAGTGCTTTTGCTCTAGGGCCTGGCTCGACTATGACCACTAGCGCCAATACTGCGAGGGCGATGGTGGCCAAACCCAGCGTAAAGTAAGCCGTCCCCCAGGACCCGCTCGACCCCAGGGCAACGCCGACCAGGGGCGGAATGGCCAGGCCCCCGAAGTTGTTGCCCATCATGGTTATGCCCATCACCCGGCCGCGCTTTTCTGGGAACCACAGCCCGACGAGCCGACCGGCAGGCAGAATGGCGGCTCCGGAGAAGGCGATGAACTGGAGCGCCGACAGCCCGTACCAGTGCCACAGCTCGGTCATGAGCGGGCGCAACACGAAGCTGAGGCCGATCAACACCAGCGAGGCGGTCATTATTGGCCGCGCCCCGTGGCGATCCATCAAGCTGCCCAGCAACGGTCCGGCAAGGCTGCCGAGC
>CAVOCN010000059.1:0-7331 GCA_963694205.1 Dehalococcoidia bacterium
ATTGGTATAATCCGTGGCCCATGAGACTAAAAGACAAAGTCGCCCTTATAACCGGCAGCGCCAACGGCGTCGAAGGCCAAATGATGGGCATCGGCGGTGCAGCCGCAGGCATATTCGCCCGTGAGGGCGCAGCCGTCGTCGTCGCCGATATCGACGATGCGGCCGGGGAACAGACTGTCTCTGGTATTCGTGCCGGGGGCGGCCGAGCCCTGTTCGTCCATCTAGACGTGACCGAGGAGAACCAGTGGGCTGCCGCCATTGAGGCGGCCACTGGCGAGTTCGGCCCGGTAGACGTATTGGTCAACAACGCGGGCATCGGCGTCCTGGCAGACATCGAAGAGACCACCGTGGAGCTATGGGACGCTCATCAGAAAGTGCACGGCCGGGGCACCTGGCTCGGCACCAGGACCGTCGCACCGTCCATGAGGGCGCGCGGCGGCGGCTCAATCATCAACGTGTCCTCGGTCCATGCCATGACCGGCAGCCCGACCCTTGCCGCCTATCACGCGGCGAAAGGGGCCGTCCGCAGCTTCACCAAAATGGCCGCCATCCAGTACGCCCCCGTGGGCATCCGGGTGAACTCCGTGCACCCTGGCTATGCCATGACCCCCATGACCCAGCCCGGCTTCGAAGACGAGGTCATCGGCCCGCTGGTGATCTCTCGCATACCCATCGGCCGCTTCGCCAGCCCCGGAGAGATAGCCGCAGGAATCCTGTTCCTGGCCTCGGACGAATCGTCGTACATCACAGGCTCCGAACTGGTCATCGACGGCGGGGTAACGGCTCAATAGCGCGACGGGCCAGTAAAGTGACCAGCTCCATAAATTGACCACAAGAAACCTATGATCAGGCCGGTAATCCTCGCAGGGGGCTCCGGCACACGGCTCTGGCCGCTCTCCCGTGAGCACTACCCCAAGCAGTTCCTGTCGCTTCTCGGCGAAGGTACCATGCTGCAACAGACCGTGCTGCGCCTCGACGCCGCAGCCGGGAACGGGCAAGCCGTAGCCAGGCCCCTGGTGGTGTGCAACGAAGGCCACCGTTTTCTCGCCGTAGAGCAACTTGAGGCCGTGGACAAGGCCCCCGAGGCCCTCATCCTGGAGCCAATGGGAAAGAACACCGCACCGGCGCTCACCCTGGCCGCGCTGTGGTCGGCCGAGCGCGACGAAGACGCCACACTGCTGGTCATGCCCGCCGACCACCATGTGTCCAAACCCGAAGCTTTTGGTAAGGCCGCTCTTGAGGGAAACCGGTTGGCGCAAGAGGGAATGCTCGTTACTTTTGGCGTTCCCCCCACTGGCCCTGAGACCGGCTACGGCTACATCCGTGTAACTTCCGAAACCGTGGGCTCTGGCGAAACGGTTGGCTCCGGTCCCGACGCCAGTGTCCTGCCCGATGCGAGTGCACTAAGAGTCGCCGAGTTCGTGGAAAAGCCAGACATCGAAACCGCCAAAGGCTACCTGGCGACAGGCGAGTACCTGTGGAACAGCGGCACCTTCATGGTGCGCGCCTCTGTATGGCTCCAGCAGATCGAAGCGCATAGGCCGGACATCGCCAGCGCGTGCCGTGCCTCCTACTCGGCAGGCAGCATCGACGGTGACTTTTTTAGGCCCGGCTTGGAAGAATTTAGGCCCTGCCCTTCCGACTCCATCGACTATGCCGTAGCCGAGAATGCGACCGGAGAAAAGGGCGTCCCCGCCGCCGTCGTGCCGCTAGATGCGGGCTGGTCCGACGTCGGGTCGTGGTCGGTCATCCAAGACCGTTCAACCCATGACCAGCATGGCAACGTACTGAAAGGCGACGTGGTCACCTACGACGTCGAGAACTCTCTGATGATCGGCGGTCATCGCCTGCTGGCCGGGGTCGGCATCAAGGACCTGGTCGTGGTGGAAACGCCCGACGCGGTGCTGATCGCGGGCAAGGGCCGAGACCAGGAAGTCAGGCAAGTGGTGGCCGAGCTTCGGGCCAGCGACCGCGACGAACAGCTCGAACCCCGCAAGGTGCACCGGCCCTGGGGGACCTACGAGGTCATCGAACGAGGCGAGGGCTTCCTGGTAAAGCACCTGACAGTGAAGCCGGGGTCGTCCCTCTCCCTGCAGCGTCACGAACACCGGGCCGAGCACTGGGTGGTGGTGAGCGGAATCGCCGCCGTCGTCACCGATGGGGAGAAGTACGAACTCAAAGAAAACCAGTCCACCTACGTGCCCCAGGGCGTGAAGCACCGGCTGTCCAACCCCGGCGAACTTCCCCTCGAAATAGTCGAAGTGCAGACGGGCAGCTACCTGGGCGAAGACGACATTGAGCGCTTCCAGGACGACTACGGGCGAGTTTGACAGGCGACTCGGCCTCACACGTACGGCTGCAAACTTGATTCTCGACGCTCACGTCCACCTCTTCTCGCCAGAGATCATCCTCCGAAGGCATGAACTGGTCGCTGCCGACCGCACCTTTGCCGAGATGTACTCGGACCCTGCGGCCCGCATGGCCACAGCCGAAGACCTGCTCGGCGACATGGACGAAGACGGCGTAGACGTCTCGGTGGCAATGGGGATCGGCTGGTCCGACCCCGGACTGGCCCGCGAATCCAACGACTACCTCTCTGATGTAGTCCGCCGCCACCCCGGCCGAATCGTCGGCTTCGGCACGGTCAACCCGGCAGGCCCCAATGCCACAAAGGGTGCCGCAAGTGACGCAGCTAACGAAGTCGAACGCTGCGCTGCGCTCGGCCTTCGCGGCATCGGCGAACTGCACCCCGACACCCAGGGCTTCGACATCGCCGACCCGGCGGTCATGAGTCCCATATTGGACGTGCTTAAAGCCCACGACATGGCCCTGACCCTCCACTGCTCCGAGCCCGTCGGACATACCTACCCCGGCAAAGGCCGCACCACACCGGACAAAGTCATGGGGCTGGTCGCCATCGCGCAGGGCGTAAAGCTGCTGCTCGCTCACTGGGGCGGCGGTCTGCCGTTCTACGCCCTCATGCCGGAAGTAGCAGAGGCGCTGTCAGACGTCTACTTCGACACCGCCGCATCGCCGTTCCTGTACGACCGACGCGTGTTTGAAGTTGCGCAAAATGTTATTAAGCCGAGTCGCATCCTCGCCGCCAGCGACTACCCGCTAATGCGTCACTCGCGCATCCGAAAGCAGGTCGAGCGGGCCGACCTGTCGGCTCCCGACAGGGCCGCGGTGCTGGGCGAAAACGCCGCCCGCCTCTTTGGCCTAAAGCTAAAGACCTGAGGTTCCAGGCCAGGAGGTTCTCGACGGAGATGAAGTCACCGGTGCGTGCGTTCATAGCCATCAACTTGCCTAAGCAGGTGGCGACCGAGTTGGAACCAGCGCTTGAAGCCCTGAACTCTGGCGACGTAACGGGACTGCGCCCCGTCGCGGCCGGTGCCATGCACATCACCCTGCGGTTTCTCGGCGACGTGCCAGCCGAGGGGCTCGAACCTATCTCAGAAGCCATGTCCCGTGCCGCCCACGCCGTGCCTGAGTTTCGGCTCAGGCTGGGCTCTTACGGCGCGTTCCCCCCTGAGGGCCCGCCTCGCGTCCTGTGGGTCGGGCTAAATGGCGACATCGCGGCGGTTCGCCGCTTGCACGCTTCACTGCAAGAAGAACTCTCGAGCCTGGGCCACTGGCCGGAAACGCGCCCGTTCACCCCACACATCACTTTGGCCCGGCTTGCAAGGAACGCCGGGCATGCCGACCGCAGGCGCGCGCTACAGGCGCTGAAAGCCTCTGGCCCAGGCCATGCAGACTTCGAAGTGGGCTCGCTGAGCCTGATGGCCAGTCACCTCAAGACTCAGGGAGCCAACTCAGGACCACGCTACGAGAAATTGGCCGTCGCGACACTGGCTTAACGGGCCGGGGACGCCTAGAGACAGGGGTCGAGCCCGAATCTCCCTGGCGCGCTATGGTATACTTCCGGCGCTTCGAGCCCGCTATGGCGGGCTACGTGCTCCCTTGAGACCCTTTTGTGGTGCGAGAGGCGGGCGAGGCGAGACGTGAGTGGAGTGAGAGGGGGCGAATTTTGCAAGGACACGGATACCCGAACTGCCACGCGTGTGAGGACGGTGACCTGTTGCCCCTCTCCGACTTCGGGAGCCAGGGCGCTCCCATCCACTACAAGGCGTGGGTTTGCAGCAACCCCGATTGCGGATACAACATCAAAATTCGTAACGGGGACGTCTACATCAACGAGCCCATCACCAACGGGGCCACCCACTCCCCGCGCATGCGCTAGGTAAAGGCGTCCAGAGGGGAACCGGCCTTGCAGGTTTCTCGTAGACCAAACAGATGAGCATCTTTAACTCCAACTCCGGGGTTTTCGGGCGGAGACTCGGGTACGGCATGATGGCCACAGGCGTCGTCGTGCTGGCCGGTCTCGGTTCGTACGTTGGTTACGGTGCCTACGGGCGGTCCAACCTCGACGACCTCAACTTCAACGTCGCCGAGGTCGAACGCGTAACCGTCGCCCGCCCTGTTGGCGGCGCTACTGGGGACGACACCCTCGTCGATCTCACCGATGCGTCGCCCACCGGTGACCCCGAACTCGCGTTCGTGGACGGCGTCGACCAATCGCCGTTCGGCTCGGGTGCTGACGAGGGCGTAACACTCGCACTGGAAGTGGGGGCTGGCGACGCTCCCCAGGCCACGCTGGCGTCGACCGGCGGCCTGGCCCGACGTTACGCCGACATGTACACCGGCGCCGACCTGCACCCCAAGTACTGGCACGAGCCCCTGCGCGCGGGCACCGACCTGCGGGTAGCGATGGGTCTGCCCGAAGGCTTCACAGAGGCCTCGGCCGACGACTACCGGCGGTTCGTCGAACCCAAGACCGTCGCAAGCAGCCTGCGCATCCCGTCCATCGACGTCGACTCGGGCGTCAGCGAACTGGCCATCGTTGACCTGGGCAATAGCCGGGAGTACGAAACCCCCGACAACACCGTGGGCCACATCCCCGACACGGCCGACCCCGGCGAGCTGGGCAACGGCTGGTTCTTCGGACACCTTGAGAGCCCATTCGCGGGTGAGGGCAACGTCTTCCAGCGCCTGCCAGAAATCCCCCAGCTACTGAAGCACTTCTCAGAAGTGGGGGAGGGCGCGGTCTACGTGGTGGTGGAAAGCACCACCGGCGAATATTTGTACGAAGTCATCGCCACACAGGTCATGCACGCCGACGACCTGCGGCTTTACGAAACCGACGGCGTCTACATAACGCTCGTCACCTGCGTCCCCAGGCTCGACTACAGCCACAGGCTCTTGGTGACCGCGAAGCTGGTGGGCGTCCGGGCCTAGATCACCCGCCCTCGTCGGACTGGTGGCAGACTCGTGGGAATTCGGGCCTAAGTCGCCCTCACGGCCAGTGCGTCTCGGAGCGTCTGGATGAACGACTTCGCCGGGGTCGATAGCGTCTTTCCCCGCAGCGTAATTATCCCGGCCTGCTCGACCGGCAGCAGATGCGCCAGGCCGACCACCCCCAGCTTCTCTTGATCCTCTGGGTCAATGGCAAGTCTGGGACCGACTGACACGCCGATCCCCAGCGCAACGTAGCGCTTAATCATGTCCATGCTGTCGAGTTCGACGACGATCTCGTATTCCAGGCCTCGCCTGCGGAACTCACTCTCCAGCATCAACCTGGTGTATGTCCCCCGGCCCATCATGATGAGCGGCCATCGCGCAATCTCATCCAAAGAGGTCAGCGGAGTCTCCAGCAGCGGGTGACCCACCGGCGTTATCAGTACGCGCTCGTAGCCGAACAGCGGTTGAAAGTCGAACTCCACCCCGCGTTCAGGGCCCGGCACCAGGCCCATGTCCACCGTGCCCTCTTCGACCATGTGCACCACCTCTTCACGCCTGCCCGACAGGATGCGCAGGTGCGCGTGGGGGTGGGAACTAAGAAAAATGCGTACAACTCGTAAAAGCCGGTGAGGAATAATGTCGTGCGTCGAGGCCATGCGCACCGGGCTCTCGCGCTCGGCAAGGCCCGTGTCGGCGGCGAGAGAGTCGATGCCCTCTACCAACGGCTCCGCCAATTCGGAGAGCGTAGCGCCCGCCGGGGTTAGCTGAATCGGCCGTTTTATTCGGTCGAACAGCACCGTGCCCAGCTCTTTTTCCAACTTCTTGATGTGAGTTGTAACGGTCGGCTGCCCCATCCCCAGCTCCTCGGCGGCCCGGGTAATACTGCGCAGCCTCGCCGCCGTGGTGAAACTTCTTAACTCTCTCAGCTCCATAGCAACCTCCCTATCAATCCCCTGGGCTTCTTGCAGGCCTCATGCGAGGTCCAACATTCACGAATTAGATAATTATTATCCAACAACATGTATAGACGCAATGTAAATAGGGGCGGACAATTAATTGCATAGATCAGACGGGCCCGGAGCCCATAGAACATGAGGGCCAAGGGCCCAGAGAAGAAAGAAGACAGGGCAAGAGAAATGTTTAACAGGTTCATTGAGGCAATGCGCGAGACCACGGCTCCGTCCGGGTTCGAGAATTACCTGCGTTCACTGGGAGCCAGCCGGAAATTCGGCGGCCCCACGATTGATGAGGCCCGCAGGGACTACCGCTCCGCTATGAAGCGCCGGTAGCCAGACTCTGCCGGTCCGGCCAAAAGGCCGGACACGGGCAACACGCTAAAAAACGGGAGCGTCCGCGCAAGCGGGCGCTCCTTTTTTGTTGCCCTTCGCATACCCATTCGCTGGCCGTCCAACTGGCGACCCAACTGGCGGCATGGGCCCCTCCATGATAATCTCGTGGAGCCGATGGCACCGGGCTTGCGGGCCAATCTGCCGGGCGAGCCACGGTACATTCAGGAGGACCGATCTGCGACTGTTCGGAATAGGCCGAAAGAAAAAGGCCGAAAGCGCCATGACCAGGACCGCCCAGAGTTGGACGGGGCGCATATCGTCCCTGTTTCAGCGCGGGCGGCTAGACGACGAACTGTGGGACGACCTGGAAGAGGCCCTGATAGCGGCCGACGTCGGCGTCACCACCACGTTCGCGTTGCTGGAAAAAGTGCGCGAGCGGGTAGCGGCGGAACGAGTGTCCGACCCCGACGGTGCGCTGGCCGTGCTCCGGTCAGAAGTGGAAAACATACTCAGTGCCGACGACAGCTCCAACCAGGTAGACCGCTTGCTCGACCCTGCTGCTGGCCGCCGACCGCTCGTCATCCTTATGGTCGGCGTCAACGGAGTCGGTAAAACCACCACCATCGCCAAACTCGCCCATCTTTACCAGTCACAGGACATGGGCGTCATACTCGGTGCTGCCGACACCTTCCGGGCGGCGGCCATTGAGCAGTTGCAGGTCTGGGGGGCGAAGCTCAACGTCCG
>CAVOCN010000060.1:0-7324 GCA_963694205.1 Dehalococcoidia bacterium
CGAACATATAGAAAACGACGATGACGACGGATAGCGAGTAAGCGAAGCGCCCGTACCGGTGCCAGGTGAACTCTGTCAGGCTGTGGCCGGAGGGCATGAGGCGGCGCATGCGGGACCCGATGACGACGAACGCCAGCAACGGCGCGGCCTGCCCGACGGCATAACCGATGAGCCCGACAATGCCCGCCCAAGTAGCAGTTTCGCCCGGGCTGAACAGTATCCACGCGCCCATGACCGAGGCGACCAGTGTGGCGGTGGCTAACCACCCGCCAGCCCAGTTTCGGGAAACGAGGAACCCCTCGGCGTCGATGCGTGACCTGGTCGAGTAGGCGATACCCAGGCCTGCGAAGCCGGCGGTGACCAGCACCGTGATGAGGATTGTCAGGGTTCCAATTGACATAGCTTTACTCCAAAAAGAAAAGAGCCACACACCTCGGGTGGCTCTTTTGAGTTCACGTCTGTCCCTACGCTGGCATTACCCAGATCAGGTGTGAAGGGTCGGCAGATTTGTGTCTGCCCTCTCAGCCTGGCTCTCCAAGCTCCCCGAGGTCGCGGCTATGTTTGCTGCGGGCAGACTAACTCATATGCTTTGGGGATTCCAACTGCGGGTTATGAGGAAGGCCCCTGGAACTTATGCGTCGCCGGTAACGTCTGTACCTGCGTGGCCATTAAATAGGTGGCCAGGGTAATTTGAAGCCACGGGAGCTATTCGATGAATTCATCACTTCGCTGGGCCAGCACATTCGCAGGGTTCGCCATACTCGCAGTCGCAGTCGCATGCGGGGCCAGCTCCGTAGGTATAGCCGGAGATATATCTGGAGGAGTCTCCGAAGAAGTCGGAGCTAACGGGGATACGGAAGAGTTGGACTTGCAGAAAGGCGTTCCGGAACCGCTTGACGAAACCATAGAGCCTGAGAGTTCCTCAAGTTCGGGAATGCTGCTTCCCAGGGCCACGAACGCCGAGCAGTTGATCTTGTTCTCGCAGATAGTACTCGTGGGAACGATTGCTTCCATTGACCAGGAAGTCTTTTTCGGCGGTTACGGTGAGGACGGGCAACCCGAGTCTTTCACAGACGAGGAGGGCACGCCTTACACCGATTACATGGTCGAGGTGGAGAGGCTGCTCAAAGGCGATGGCATCGTAGAGGAAGGCGCCACGTTCACCTTGAGGCTGTTCGGTCATGCGAACCCAACAGGAACGCAGGTGCTGTCTATTGAACCGGTCTTGCCCAATGTTGGCGACAGCATGCTGTTTGCCCTCGGGAAGAACCCGGACCACACCTATGGGTCCGGCCCCGACGGTCTGGTTAGCCTGGAGAGCGGACGGCCGGTGTTCATAGACGGCCAGGTACTTACTGAGATGGCCTCTTCGGAGTTCTTGGACGCCATCGCGCTGGCTGTCGCCCTTGCCGCCACTGAGGCAGGCGAGGCGGGTGAATAATTAACAAAGCGAAGACAATCGCCCTGAAGGGGGGTATTGGCGGGGCAGTCTGGTCGGCCGTTCCCTTGTGGTTGACCTGGGAGGTCTACAGTGACCGCGAATTCGACTTCGTATGGATGCTGTTCACCCACACAGCCCTGTTTATCGCGGCGTCCCTCCTGCTCGTGCGGGCCAGGTATATAACCGACTCCTCCCGGTTCGGCAGCGCCCAGGTGGTTCTGGGAGTAGCCACTGCGCTCGGTATCGCAGCGCTGGGGCTGGGGTCGGTCTTCGCTGTAGTGGAACTTTCGGGGGCGGGCGTGCCCATCGTCGTGGTACCCGCCGCTGCGCTGACACTGGTGGCGGGGGCTGCGCTTACGCTCGTAATACGAGCGTGAATGGGGAAGCGGCGGTATAGTGACCGCTGGATGTTTTCTACTTGTCTTTAACGGTCGCCTTCAGACGTCTGGGTCGTAATAAGACGCTCACCCTCGGAATTTTCTTCGGCATTCTGCTAGCTGCCACCGTAGTAGCGGCGACGCCGATCTATTTCCGTTCCCTTGAGCGCCTGAGCGTGCGAGCAACTATGGACGCAACTTCAGCGTCCACGCTCAACGTTCAGCTTTTTTCACCCGGTCTACAGGGTGACGAGACAGCCTGGGACGCGAGTCAGCTCGCGGTCGAGACGGCCACAGACAACTGGCTGCTGCCCGCGCTCAGGGGGATGCGCCGGTTCGACCGTAGCCAACTGTTCATTGCTGGGCTGTCTTACAGGCCGCTCGGTGAGATTGGCCCGTCGCCGCTGCCGCCACCTGGCCAGGCGGCGCGAGGTTGGATTCAGGCGATGGTCGGCCTGGGGGACAACGTCGACTTCGTTGACGGCCGGATGCCGGGGGACACGCTTACGCTAGGGGAGTACGGCCCGGAGATTGAAGTCGCGGTCGGTACGGCGTCTCTCCAGAGCTTCGACATTCACGTAGGTGACGTGATCGAGCTTGCGCCCCATTTCGCCAGCCCGGTACGCATTTACGGTCGCGTCGTCGGCATTTTCGAGCCCACGGACCCGGAGAACGAGTTCTGGCGAGAACGGGCCGACACTTTCTTGCGACCGTCGCCCCCCGAGGACAGGACCGAACGTGAAGTCGTCATCGACCCGGATGAGCGGCCGCTTCCCCTGTTTACCTCGCGAGCTGGCCTGCTCGGCTCTCTTAGCTCGGCGTTTCCCGGTAGCCAGATCGACTCTAGCTGGCTGATTTTCATCGACCCCGAGACGTTGAAAGAGTGGACGCCGGACAGGAGCCTGGAAGCGATAGAGGGGTTCGAGGCCGAACTCTCCGGTGGGGCCGCTCCCTCCACGGTGCTGACGCGAATAGACACGCTGTTCGAAGACCTGAAGCGCCGCACGCTGTTCGCCACGCTGCCGCTGGTGCTGCTGGTGGCCCTGATAGTGGCGACCGTTCTTTATTACCTGAGCATGATGGTCGCCCACTTGCTACAGGCGCGGGAACGCGAGGTCGCCCTGATGCGGGCACGCGGCGCGTCTAGTGTTCATTTGCTTCGCACTTACGCGTTGGAGGCAGTGATTCTTGCGACGGTGGCGTTCGTAGTAGCGCCGTTCCTGGGCGCCGGGCTCATAGCTGTGGCTGGCAAGCTGAGCATTTTCGGGGCGGTAACGGGAGGGGACTCTATCCCCGTGGAACTGGGCTGGATGTCGTTCGCGGCCGCGGCGGGCATGGGGTTGTTCAGCCTGGTCATTTACCTGCTGCCGGTTCTGTGGGTGGCTCGAGATTCAATTGAGGCACTAAGGGTAGAAGGCTCGCGTCCTTCCCAGGTTCCCGTCTTCCAGCGACTGAACATCGACATTGCCGTGCTCATCATTGGCGGGCTCATTTTCTTCGAGCTGCAAGCTCGGGGTAGCCTGGCGTCGGGGGGCCTGTTTCAAGACGTAGAGCTGGATGAAACGTTCCTGCTGGCGCCTATATTGCTGTTGGTGGCGGTGGCGCTCATCTTCTTAAGGGCGTTTCCGCTGGTGATGAAGTTCATCTCGGGCGAGTCGCACGTACTGCTCCAGATTGTTACGGCGGTTGTGCTGGTGCTGCTCGGCCCGGTCATGGTGGCCGACAAGGCCGCTGGTGGCGACTTCACTTCGTGGCTCTGGTCGGGCGCGGCCCTTGTTGGGGCGGGCGTCGCCTATTGGTTCACGATTCGGGCAAACGAATCACCCGGGCTGGTGAGCCGGGCCACCGAAGTGCTGGGGATGGCCGGGCTGCTGGGCATGGCGATTGTGTACGTGTTATTGGAGCCGTTGTCTGACGGGGGCCTGCTGTACGCCCCGAAGATTGCGCTGCTTGCTCTGGTGCCTCTGCACGCCGGGTTCGTAGTCTTACGCCTGGCCGTCAGTCGAGCGCCGGCCTGGGTCGCAGTAGGCCTGCGACAGATGGCGCGAGACCCGTTGAGATACAGCGGTCTGATGGTCTTGCTCATTACGGCTACCGGGTTGGCGGTCATCGCCACTACGGTGGGAGCCACGCTCGACCGTAGCAACCTCGAACGTATCAGCCACGCCGCCGTTGCCGACCTGCGAATTGCGGGTATACCGTCGGTCAGCGCCCAGGGAGTTTCGGCGTTCAGGGAACGGTTTGCCGATGTCCCCGACGTGACTTCGGTGGTCGTGGGCATGCGCAAGACCGGGTCGTTCGGGGCTACCGGCCGGGGCAGGCAGTTCACCCTCCTGGGCCTTGACCCCATAGAGTTCGGGCAGATGAGCTGGTTCCGCGAAGACTTTGCTGAAAAGCCGCTACCAACCCTTATGCGCGGGCTGGTTGCGGGTAACCAGGAAAACTCGCTGGCCGTCCCAGAGACAGCCACCACCGTTGGCGTATGGATTAAACCAGACAAGTTCTATTCCCAGCTGTTCCTGTGGGCCGTCTTCAGAGAGGCCAACGGCCAGTACAAAAAAGTGACGATGGGCAAACTTGGCAGCGCTGAATGGCACTTGGTAGAAGCCGATATCGACGACCTGGAGTTCCCCGCCGAACTCGTCGCGCTGCAGCTATTTGAGCCTACTTTCGGCGCGGGGGGTTCTTCGGGTTCACTGCAACTGGATGACGTTCACGTATCCGGCCCTCTAGGAACTGACGCGACAGTACTGGAGAATTTCGAAGGGGCGCTCAAATGGGCTCCGATTCCCACCTCGGCTGTAGCGGAAGACACTGTGGCGCTGACACAAGACGGGGCATACTCGGGCCTTCGGGCAGGAGTGTTCACCTTTGGGCAGGACACAATCGCAGGTGTACGAGGCTTCTTCGTTAACCCGACGGGCGGGCCGTTGCCGGTAATAATGAGCGCCGCGATGGCCGCCGACATTGGCGCCGGTCCGGGGAGTGCAACGACCATTTCGGTGGAGGGAGCCCCTGTGACTGTCGTCGTCACTGACGTAGTAGAGCAGTTCCCGTCGCTGGGTTTCGGCTCCCGTGATTTCATGATTACCGAACTGGAAGCCCTGGTCGCCCATTTGGGCATACTGGCGCTTCCGCATACGCTGGAGCCGAACGAACTGTTCGTGTCCTACGCTCCGGACAGCCACGACGACGTGGTGGAGGCGCTGGACACGCTGGTGGCCGGGGCGGGCTCGGTGACCACGTACGACAGGACGGGGGCGTTGGAAGCGCTGGAACGCGACCCGCTGGTCTCGGCGGGCTGGCGAGGCATGGTCTGGGTGGCGCTGGGGCTGGGCGTGCTGTCTGCCGGGCTCGGCTACGCGACTTTCGTAATAGCCCTGGCAGACAGGTCAAAAGGCCAGTTCGGCGTCATGCGGGTGCTGGGCTGGACGAAGACCCAGGTATTGGGACTGATGGCCGTCGAGCACGTGCTGATCATCGTGTTCGGCATTGGCCTGGGCGTTTGGGCAGGGCTGCAAATGAGTGACCTGCTGGCGTCTTCAGTGGCCGTAACGGACTCTGGCGGAAACACCATTCCGCCGATCATTCTGACCACGAGCTGGGGCAGCCTGGCCATAACCTTCGGGATACTGGCCGTGGTGCTGGTACTTGCGGTCGCCTACAGCCACCGCAAGGTCAGCAGGGCCGTGGTCGACGCCCGCCAGTTCTAGGCAGCTTAGGGCTTCCCTCTTCAGGGCTTCCCTCTCTTCAGGGCTCTGCCGGGCAACTCTCCGGTGTGGCGGCCCTGGTTGATGACGACGGTGCCGTTGACGATGACGTACTCCACGCCAGTGGAAAGCTCTTTAGGGCGCTGTGCGGTCGCATGAGCCCTTATCTCGTCTGCGTCGAACACGACAAGATCGGCCTTGAAGCCGTCCTTTATGAGGCCCCGGTCAGGTATGCCGACCCTGAAGGCCGGGTACGACGTCATTTTGCGAATCGCGTCCTGTAGCGGCAGCTTGCGCTCTTCCCGCACTATTTCGGCGAGGATTACCGGGAACGTGCCGTAGCCCATCGGCGTGGGGTAGTCGCCTATCAGCAGGGCGTCGCTGCCCACCATGTAGAGGGGGTGAGTGATGAGGTCGGGGATGGACCGGGCGTCGAGTGTGAGCGCCTTGAAGGAAATTTGCAGGTCTTCTTCGATTAGCAAGTCGCACATGGCGTCCACGGTGTGCTGTTTGCGCATTTCGGCCACGGCCTCAATGGATTTGCCCTCGTAGATTTTGTTGTGCGGCCTCTTGAAGTAGGTCATCCATATTTCGTCGAAACTGAAGTTGGCGATGCCGACTTCGGTCCTCAGTCGTTCCCTTGCTTCTTCCGACGCGAGCCTTTGCACGATCTTGTCCGGCCCGCCGTCGTGCAACCAGTCGGGGAACAGGATTAGCAGCCGGGTGCCACCGTACTGGTATGGGTAGCAATCGAACGTCACGTCCATGCCGTCATCGCGCGCCGTCTCCACGAGGTCGAAGATGCGGGGCAGCCCGGCGGGGTAGGTTGTCCGGCGTTCGAGGTGGGTCAGGTGAATCGGTATGCCGCTGCGCCTGCCTATCTCTATTGCTTCCTTGAATGGGTCCAAATAACCGTCGCCCAGGCGATAACGCACGTGCGTGTGATAGAAGCCGCCCAGTTTCGCGGCCTCAGCGGATAGCTCGACAAGTTCGTCGGTGTCGGCATAGTTGCCAGGGGGATAATCGAGCCCGGTAGAGATGCCAAAAGCCCCTTCGGCCATAGCTTCTCGCAGTAGCGACTTCTGGTTACATATGTCTTTCCTGGTCGCCGGCTTCATGTCCCAGCCCATCGCTCCGACTCGCAAGGGCGAGTTGCCGACGATGTAGGCGATGTTGACTGCGACCTTTCGGTCAAACATGTCGAGATATTCAGTGACCGAGCCCCAGCGGCCGGGTAGCTCCGGGTCGCCGTCGAGCCCCGCGTTTATGCGGATCATCTTGTCCAAATCCAGAGGGTTTTTGAACGGTGCGTACGAGTTGCCGTCGATGCCGATGACCTCGGTGGTCACGCCCTGGTGCACTTTCGGCATGTGTTCGGGCTGCTCGAGGATGACCAGCCCGGAGTGGGCGTGTACGTCGATGAACCCGGGGCAAACGACCTTCCCCGTGGCGTCGATACGCCGAGTTGCTTGGAGTTGAGACACGTCGCCTCGTAGCACGTCGATCTGCCCGTCGCGCACGCCTATGGACAGGTATTGGCCAGGGTTTCCTGCGCCGTCCAGCACCAGCCCGCCGGTTATGAGCAAATCGAGCATTGTCACTTCTCCTTGCCGTTTTGGCAGCTTTGCCTTATTCGAAACTCACTGGGCCGTGTAACCGCCGTCCACCATGAGGGGGGAGCCGGTTACGAACGACGACTCGTCCGAGGCGAGAAAGAGCGCCGCAGCCGCGACCTCGCCGGGCTTTCCCAGCCTGCCGATGGGGTGCTTGCCAACGAGCGCGGCTTTCAGGTCGGC
>CAVOCN010000061.1:0-7295 GCA_963694205.1 Dehalococcoidia bacterium
TCGGAGACCAGGGCAGGGCAAGGACCGGCCAGGAGGTCGTGCAGTGCAACAGCTGCCGACGCATTATCTTCGCGGGTTGAGCCGGCCTCTAAAGAGCGCAGGCAGGCCGGGCAGTAAAGGCGACCTCAACTGAGAGCCATAGGCTACTGCCGCCCAGCCGCCGAGCCAATTGGCTCTTCTGGGGCCGACGCCCCTGAGATTGGCACTCTTGACGGCTTTGACGTCCGGTTCGCCGAGTACTGTGAAATAAACCTGCACCAGCCACTGGAGACCTTCGTCGAGGGCCCCCAGTCAGATCACGACAGGGCCGCGTACGGGCGCATGCTTGAGTTCATGCGCGAATCCGGCAGCGAGTACCTCGCCGTAGTGCCAGACGCCCGCCATTTAGGCGACGACCTTGAGGCCGTCGCCAGGGCGCTGCTGGAAATAGACGCCACCGGGTCGACCGTCATCTGCATGGACATCGACTTCCCCGACCCCATCCAAAACGCCTTCCAAACCCTTGGGGTAAAGGGCGTGTCCCGGACACGGAGCCAGCGCGTGCGGGAGTCCATGCGGCTCCGGGCGGCGCAGGGCAAGGCACTGGGGCGCCCCCTGTTCGGGTATCGAATAGGGGCCGACGGCAAGCTGGAAGTGTTGCCAAAAGAAGCCGCCGTCGTGCATCTCATCTACCGCCTCTACACCTCCGACGACATGGGCTTTCGCCTCATAGCCGCGCACCTCAACGAGCGGGGCATCACCACCCGTAAGGGCGGGCCCTGGAACGTGGTGACCGTCCGAGACGTTCTGCGAAACCCGGCCCACACCGGGACTTATGAGCGCTTTGGACTGAGGTTGCCACGAGTCCACGAAGCAAACATAGACGCCGACACCTTCAAGGCCGCCCAGGACCGCATGCGTGCCCGCAGGCCCATAGGCAGAGTGTCGAGGCCGGAGCCGTTCCTGCTGTCCGGGCTGGCCCAGTGCGCAAGCTGCGGCAACACCATGATGGGCGTGACGCGGCGGCAGAAGTGGAAACGCAAAGACGGGCGGCGTGGCACCGGTGTTTACCGCTACTACCAGTGCCAGTCCCGGCAGAACCAGGGCCGGTGCGACTACCGCACCTGGCGCTCGTCCCTTCTTGAGTCCACCGTGGTCTCTCAGTTGACGGACAAACTTGCCCGCCGGATGGCAGAGGCGAAACCCGGTGCCGCCGAGTCAGACAATGGGCCAGGGGGGCCGGGTGACAGGGCGCAACAAATCCACACCCTGAGGCAGGAAAAGGTCGCCGCATCGCAGCGCCGTTTGCTGGCGGCCCTCAAGCGTGTGGCCAGGGCCGAGATACCCCTCGACTTAATTGGCGACTACCTCGACGATCTCGACTCCCTCAAGCGCATGGCGGACGAGTCCGTAGACGGCGGCATCGCCGGGGTTCTTACCCGGCTGGAAGCCGACACACTACCGGACTTCGACGAGCTACGGGCAATACTGGAAGAGAACATAGCCCGCATCGTCGTGCGTGAAGAGGCCGTCGACGTCCGGCTCTAGCGGCTCCCAGACTCGGAGAATGCGGGGCTGGCGCAGGGTTTTGATAAAATCTAGCCGGGCGTAAGACGGCTGGACGATCGCCTTCCGGAAACGGGGGGAGGAAAGTCCGGGCTCCCTACGAGCAGGATGCCCGCTAACGGCGGGGCGGGGTGACCCGACGGAAAGTGCCACAGAAACATACCGCCCTTTCGGTCCCTAGGGCCGGGGGGTAAGGGTGAAATGGCGAGGTAAGAGCTCACCGCCTCGGTGGAGACATCGAGGGCAGGGCAAACCCCATCCGGAGCAAGGCCTAATAGGGGACGCCGACCGGGACCGCTTGCGGGACCGGGCGATGTATAAAGGGCGCTCGCACCTTCCCTGGGTTGGCCGCACGACCCCGGCGGCAACGTCGGGGCTAGATAGATGATCGTCGCGTCGCAACGGTTGTGGGATGAAGCGCTTAGCGTGTAAACCGCAACCGGGTGGCGTACAGAACTCGGCTTACAGGCCGTCTTACGCCCGCCTCTCACCTGTAGGGGCCAACAGGCCCGATTGACCGGTCGTTACGGCACCCGTAGAATTTCCCAGCGGACGCTAGGGCGGCCGACGCCCAGATGGACGACGCCAACGGCGGCAATATCGCAGGAGCGTAGCTCAGCCTGGTTAGAGCATCGGTCTCCAAAACCGAGGGTCGCGGGTTCGAATCCTGCCGCTCCTGCCATTTGCCGTTGGCCTCGCACTCGCACTGAAACGACTATGTCTGATACCAACCCGTCGGACGAAAGCCTCATCGACAAGTACAGCGCCCTGCGTCAGGGCCTCATCGACCTGGAAGCCGAGTCGTCACCCGTAGAGTTCTCAGAAGGCCTGTTCAAGGCGCTTTTCATGAGCTCCCCGGTGGGCATCTACGTCCTGCAAGATGGCCGGTTCCAGCTGGCCAACCCCCAGTTCCAAATGGACACCGGCTACGCCATGGCAGAGCTGGAAGGCTTAGATTCCTTCACGCTAGTAGTGCCAGAGGACCGCGACGGCGTGCGTACCGATGCGCAAGACATGATCAAGGGCAAGCGAATAGTTCCCTACGAGTTCCGCACCGAGTTCAAAACAGGCGGCATTCGCTGGGTGCTCGGCACCGTCAGCCAGATCACGTTCCGGGGCAAACGGGCGATCCTCGGCTATTACATGGACGTCACCGAGCGCAACACGGCGCACGTCGCCCTCGCGGGCAGCGAGGCCCGTTTGCGAGACCTGTTCGACTCGGCACCGGTGGGCTACTACGAGGTAGACACCGCGGGCCGCATCGCCCTGGTCAACCGCACCGCGCTGGACATGCTGGGGTACCGCGAGTCCGAAATGCTCGACGTGTACGGTTGGGAATTCATGGTCGAGCAAGAAAAGTCCAGGGCCTCGCTAAAGGCCAAAATGGCCGGGGAAAAGCCGCCGGGCAAGGGCTTTGAGCGCACCTTCATCAAAAAAGACGGCTCCCAACTAAACATGCTCATGGAGAACCGGCTCATCTACGGGCCGGACGGCGCAATGATCGGACTTCGCTCCACCTTCCAGGACATCACCGAGTACAAAGCAATGGAGCTCGAACTCGGGGACCGCATGAAGGAAAACACCCGGCTAGAGGTACTCAACCAGGTTGCCATAGCCATGGCCCACCATGTGCGCAACGCCATCACGCCCATCATCGGCATGGCCGACCTCTACGACGCCGAAAAGCCCAGCACCGGCGAACGTCTCAAGGAGACCGCGTTGGGAGAGGGCGGCCACATAGCCGCCATCATCGACGCCCTCATGGACATCTCCCGTTCCGGTGAGATACCCACCGTGAACTACCTGGGCAAGGGCTCGGCCAAAATGCTGGACATGGACGCCCTCATCGAGGAGTACGTGAAGCGATACGTCGCCAAGCGCGAATCCCGCAAAAGGCTTAGCCCCAAAGCCTGAAAAAGAGAAGCCTGAGCAACACAATGCAAACCCATTCCCCGTCGCCCCTGACCGGCCGGGCCGCAGTCGTCACCGGCGGCGGACGTGGCATCGGCCGCGCAATCGCCCACGCACTCGCGTCGCAAGGCGCGTCGGTCATGGTCGCCGACCTCGACGCCGGGTCCGCCGATCGGGTTGCGGCCGAGCTGGCCAGTGCCGGGACCGGGGCCGCCGCAATCGGAGCAGACATATCCAACCTGGCCGACGTGGATCGGCTTGTGGACTCTTGCGTCTCCGAATTCGGGGCCCTCGACATTCTCGTCAACAACGCCGCCGTCACCCGCTTCGTAGACGTCATGGACATCACCCCCGACGACTGGGACCTCATGCACTCGGTGAACGCCCGCGGCACCTTTTTCGCCATGCAGAGGGGCGCCCGTCACATGATCGAGTCGGGCCTCCGGGGCGGCCGCATCGTCAACATCGCGTCCATCGCCGGTAAGGCCCACCCCGGCACCTCCAATGCGGCCTACGCGGGCAGTAAGGCCGCCGTTATCGCCATGACGGCGGTGGCGGCGCAGCAGCTGGGCAAGCACGGCATCAACATCAACTCGGTCAACCCCGGCCTCACCCGCACGCCGTTGCGAGACGAACTGGCCGTGCAGGCCGCCGAGATGCAGGGGATCACCACCGACGAGCTTGCCGTGCGTCGGGCCGCGTCTATCCCCATAGGCAGGGAGTGCGAGCCCGAAGACATCGCGGCAATGGTGGCGTTCCTAGTCGGTCCCGGTGGCGACGCCATCACCGGCCAGTCCATCAACGTGGACGGCGGCTTAGTAAACCACTAGAGGCTCTCTGTGTGACGGGGCGGCTATCGCCCCTACGCTTGTTTGTGCCGGGGAACTCGGCTCTCCTAGATTTTCGGGCGAGGGAACTCGCCGAGGGCCTCCTGCAAGAACAGACCGACTGCCAGGACCAGGTCCTCACGCCACGGGCTGGCGATCACCTGAACGCCCAGCGGCATGCCCTCCGGCGACGTGCCGCCCCTTATGACCAGCGCGGGCCAGCCAGCCAGGTTGTAGGCGTGCGAATAGCTGCCGCTCTCGGGGAAGCCGTCGTAGCCGTGGTGGTGCAGGGAAGCTGGGACAGGCGCTGCGGGCCCGATCATCACGTCGTAGCCGCGCATGAAGCTCATCATCTTGCGCCTGTAGTCCTCGAGGTCGACCAGCGTGCCCAGTAGCTCGGTAACGGGCACCGGCTCCGGCGACATCATGGCAATGCGCGCCTTCAGGTCCGGGTCCATCTCCGGCGAACCGGCCTCGCGCAGTATCTGCTGTGCCACCTGCCCGGCGTCCGCGCCCATCAGGGCGGCGTGCAGCCCCGGCGTCGTCTCCAGCGCCCCAGGCATGTCCTCTTTTACTTTTGCCACCTTGCCTTTTAGCAGACCAACTGCCGTGCGCACCGCCGACTGAATCTCCGGAGTGGGTATGGACACGCCGTTGGAGGTATGGAACGCGATGCGTAGCTTGCCCAGGTCCACAGCGTCGGGGTCTCCCAGCGCAACAGGCATGGTGTTCGGGTCAATGCCGTCGGGGCCCGACAGAACTTTTAGCGTCGTGACCAGGTCGCGTACCGATCGCGCCATCGGCCCCGGCTGAGTGACCAGGCTGTAGACGCCCGCGAACAGCGGCCAGTGCCCTGTTTTGGGAATTCTGCCAGTTGTGGGCTTGAGCCCGGCGATGCCCGTGCAGTGCGCGGGCCATCGAATGCTGCCACCGGCGTCTGAGCCTATGCCCAGCGGCGAGCCACCTGCGGCGATTATGGACGCCTCACCGCCGCTGCTCCCACCCGGTGTTCGGCCCAGGTCGAACGGGTTGTTGGTTCTGCCGTAAACAAGGTTCGAACTCTCGAACCCCATGCTTATCTCCGGCAGGTTGGTTTTGCCCATAATGACGACCCCGGCTTTCCTCAGCCGGGACACCGCGGTGGCGTCCGTCTCCGGGGCATAATTCTTTCGGCCCAGGGTCCCTCCGGTGGACACCATCTTGGCCACCTCGTAGGCGTCTTTGATGGTCACCGGCACACCGTGCAGCGGGCCCAGTTCGTCGCCGTTGGCAACCGCTTCGTCGGCGCGCTGTGCGGCCTTAATGGCCGACTTCGCGGCAAAAAGAACCACCGCGTTCAACTTGGGGTTCACCTCTTCGATTCTGTCGAGATGGGCCTGAGTGGCCTCCTCTGACGAGATCTGCTTGTCTCGAATTGCAGCGGCAATCTCGGTCGCCGTCGAGTAGATGATGCTTTCCATTAACTCTCCCCAAATAACTTGTGCCCAAGAACTGATGCGAGGTTCGCATATTGCAGGCTGTCAGCCAACTGTGCAAGAGTCACTCTCGTGCCCGGTTGCACCCATTGTCGCCGCTCGGCGCGCGCGAAGGTTTTGGTGTCCGCTGGCGGCTTCATGCTGCCCGGCGGCTACCAGGCCGAGGCAGCCGGGGGGCTAACTGTGCTGGCTAACTCTCGTAGAGCAACTCGCCGTCTACGTAGGTCTGCTGCACTTCGATATCGCTAATGTAGTCGGGGTCCACTGCCGTCGGGTCGTGGCTTAGCACCACCATGTCGGCCCGTTTGCCGACCTCTAGAGAACCAACTTCGTGGTCCCGGTTAGTCGCGTAGGCAGAGCCGTTCGTGTACTGCTTTAGCACCTCTTCCGCGGGGATGGCCTGCTCCGGGGCGATCTGGCTGCCGTCCTTCTTCGTCCGCCGGTTCGCTAACGCGGCTACGCCAATAAGGGGCGCGAGGGGAGCGCAGGGGAAGTCCGACCCCGCAGCGATAGTCGCTCCAGAAGCCACCAGTTCCTGGTACGGGTAGACAGGCGTATCGAGGCCGTACTCATCCAGCGTGTCCTGGAATAGTTCGCCTATCGAGTACAGGAACGGGGGCTGCAACGACAGCACAATGGGCATGCTCCCCGCCCTCGTAATCTGATCGCTGGTGGGGAACGTCATGTGTTCAATGCGGAGCCTGAGCTTGTCGGCACCGGGAATTTCTTTAATAGCCCGGTCGAACGCGTTCAGCCCCTGGTCAATGGCCCGGTTGCCTATGCAGTGAATGGCTACCTGCGTGCCATTGCCCGCCGCCCGCAGCACCAACGCATCGACCTCATCCTGCGTGTAATAGATCGTGCCCTCGGGCGACTTGGAGCCGTCGGCGTGGCACCGGTTCATGCCGTAAGACGGGTAGACCGGGTCCATGAACAGCTTCATTGTCCCGCCCCGCAGCCGGTCCGACACGTTGTCGTTGTCGAACTCGCCCTGCGACGCCCGCTCAGGTATGCCGAAAAACCCGTCGCCGCCCCGCAACTGCTGCACCGCTATGGGCAGCTTGCCCGCCCTGTCGGCAATGCGGTACATCTCCGCGCTCTCCGGCATGGTCAGCGCGTCGCCAATGCCGGTAATGCCGTGAGACAGGTGGCGCATCGCATTCTGCTGCACCAGATCTGCCACGCCCTCTTCGCCGAAATGCTCGATGTGAGCCGTCATCGACATGTGGTGCACCGGGTCCATCGCCCGCTCCCACAGCACGCCGTTGGGCTCCTCGTCAGCCCCCTTGTTAATCCAGCCCTTGTACGGGTCCTTGGTTGCGCCGTCTATCCCGGCCAGGGCGAGCGCCGCCGAGTTGGCGTAACAGGCGTGGTAAGAAAAATCCATGATGCACACCGGATTGTTCGGCGCTGCCTCGTCCAGTTCCTGCCGGGTGACCACAGCCATGTCGGCGGTCGTAAGGGCGTTGTAACCCATGCCCCACACCCACTGGCCAGCCGGGGTCCCGGCAGCGGCGGCGGCAATGGCCTCCAGCAC
>CAVOCN010000062.1:0-7254 GCA_963694205.1 Dehalococcoidia bacterium
CAAGACGTCACTGCCGACATGCGACGGGTGGCAAAAGTCCTCAACTTCGGGGTCCTATACGGGCTCACGCCCTTCGGCATAATTCAGCAGACGGACCTCACTGCCGCCCAGGGCAAAAAGTTCATCGACGCCTTTTTCACCAGCTACCCCGGCATAAAAACCTACATCGACGCCACTATCGAGAGCTGCAAGCAGACGGGCTTTGTCGCCTCTCTCGGCGGGCGACGGAGATACCTGCCGGAGATCAACGCCTCCAACAGGCAGGCCAGGCAGGCGGCCGAGCGTGCCGCAATAAACATGCCCGTGCAGGGCACAGCAGCCGACATACTCAAACTCGCCATGCTACGAATGCAGGATAGGTTGGACGACCTGGGCATGCAGTCTCGTATGCTCCTGCAGGTACACGACGAGCTGGTGTTCGAGTGCCCCGTCACCGAGAGCGAAGCACTGGCCGATCTGCTGCGAAAAGAGATGACCGGTGCGATGAAGTTGACCGTGCCGCTAGAGGTCGAAGTGAAGGCCGGGCCCAACTGGGACCAGATGGAAGCGTTTGTGGAATCGGCCCCGGCCGATTCGGCTCGTTGACACCCCCCCGGCACCTCAATAACATTGAAGGTACCGGCAACTCCGGCACCGAGGAGGTTCGAGCTTGCAGGAAATCACAGATCAAACCGTCATCGAGGCTATTAGTCAGTACATTAATAACCCGAAGACGAAGACCGACGGCCCACACACGGACCGGGAGCTACACCGGTTTGCCAAGTGGTGTGGCGCCGACCGGGTACTTCACCAGATAAACCCATCTGAGGTTGGTGAGTACTCCGAGCGTCTCGGCGAGGGCGGGGCCGTGCCCCAGGCCGCCGAGCGTTTGCAGGTCATCCGGGGCTTCCTGTCCTACATGCGCAAGAGCGGCCAGCTCGAGGTAAACCTTGCCCAGCACGTGCGCATTCGTAAGAGTCGCACCCGGGTACACAACATCGGCGACGCCGCTATGCGAGACATCATCGAGCTGACGGTGGCCGGCTTCAAAGACCTCACTGCGGAGTTGGCAAGGCTCAAAGACGAGCGCATACCGCTGGCCGAAGACATACACAAGGCCGCTGCCGACAAAGACGTGCGAGAAAACGCACCGCTGGAGGCAGCTCGCGAACAGTTGGGACTGGTCGAGTCGCGAATCCGCGACATTGAGCTTCAGCTAAAGAACGCCGTCGTCATCGACCCGAAGAAGCGCAAAAACGATGCGGTCGTCAGGGTCGGTGCGAAAATCACCCTCAAGGACCTGGTTTCGGGCAAGACGCACGGGTACACCGTCGTCAGCGCTACGGAGGCCAACCCCCTCGAAGGCAAAATCTCCAACGAGTCCCCCGTCGGCAAGGCCGTCATGCGGCGCATGGCTGGTCAGCAGGTGGAGGTCGTCACTCCTCGCGGGAAGCAGTCGTTCGAGATAATAAGGGTCACGGCCTCATAGAGGCGTCTCGCCTTCTCGGCCCCAACCCCTCCAATTAGCTGACAGATGCCGACGACCTTCGTCGAGCCCGACACACGCGACCTCGCCCGTGAACTGAGCCGCGTGGTTGATGGCGAAGTGCGCTTCGACCGCGTTTCCAGGCTTCTCTACTCAACCGACGCCTCCATGTACCAGGTCATGCCCGTCGGCGTGGTCCTGCCCAAAACCGAAGAGGACGTCATCGCCACCGTCGAGATGGCCCGCCGTTTTGGCGTGCCGGTCCTACCCCGGGGAGGCGGCACGAGTCTCGCCGGGCAGACCGTAGGTGCGGCAGTAGTCATCGACTACTCCAAGTACATGCGCAGCGTGCTGGACGTCGATACCGAGGCCCGCACGGCGACCGTGCAGCCGGGAATCATCCTGGAAGAACTAAACCGGCACCTCGGCCCCCAGGGCCTGCTGTTCGCCCCCGACCCCAGCACTTCCAACCGGGGCAACGTGGGTGGAGCGCTGGGCAACAACTCATGCGGCGCCCACTCGGTCGTGTGGGGCAAGACGTCCGACAACGTCTCGGCAATGCGCACGGTGCTGTCCGACGGAACGCTGGCCAGTCTCGGTCAGTTAGATCAAGCAGCACTGGGGGCAATGGCCGCGCGAGAAGACCTGCTCGGCTCTATCGCCCGCGAACTAACGGCGATTGGCCAGGAGTATGGCGACGAGGTCGCTGCCCGGTACCCCAAAATCATGCGACGGGTGTCCGGCTACAACCTGGACCTGCTCGGGTCCGGTGACGGGCTCGACCTGGCCCAGTTTCTTGTCGGCTCCGAGGGGACGCTGGTCAACATTACCGAGGCCACGCTCAAGCTGATGCCCGTCCCCAAGCGCAAGGCCCTGGCCGTGCTGCACTTCGCCGACCTCATCGAGTCGATGGAGGCGACCGTCGCCGCCCTCGAACTGGGGCCAGCGGCAGTCGAGCACATCGGCTCAATGATCCTGCGGCAGGCCCGCGCCCAGCCGGAGTTCGCCCGTCTAATGGACTGGGTACAGGGCGACCCCGAGGCCGTGCTGGCCGTCGAATTCACCGGCGACACCGAAGCCGAGCTTACGGGCAAGCTGGACGGCCTGGACCGGCGCATGAAACGCTCGGGCCTCGGTTACGCCGTCACCCGCCTTATCGAACCAGCAGCGCAGGCGAGGGTGTGGGCGGTGCGCCGCGCAGGACTTGGGCTAATCATGAACGTGCCCGGTCCGGCCAAGCCCCTGGCGTTCGTAGAGGACACCGCCGTGTCCCCGGAGCGCCTGCCGGAGTTCGTGCGCCGCTTCGACGAGATAGTGCGAGAGAATGGCACCGAGGCCGGGTACTACGGGCACGCCAGCGTCGGGTGCCTGCACATACGCCCGCTAATCGACCCCAAGCAGCAAGACGGCATCGACCGCATGGTCCGCATAGCCGACGACATCAGCGATCTTGTGCTGGAGTTCGGCGGCTCACTTAGCGGCGAACACGGCGACGGCCTCGTACGTAGTCCGTTCCTGGAAAAAATGTTCGGTTCGTCCATTGTGGAAGCGTTTGGCCGGGTAAAGCGGGCGTTCGACCCCGACGGACTCATGAACCCCGGCAAAATAGTCGACCCGGCGCCCATGACCGAGAACCTGCGCTACGGGACCGACTACAGGACCGTCGAGACCGACACCGCCCTGTCGTTCCAACGCGAGGGCGGGCTGGCGGCGGCCATCGAAATGTGCAACGGCCAGGGTGCGTGCCGCAAGTCCAGCGGCGGCACCATGTGCCCCTCGTTCATGGCCACCAGGGACGAAGAGCACTCCACCCGCGGCCGAGCCAACGCACTGCGCTCGGCAATCTCCGGAGCACTGCCCGTGTCTGCGTTAACCGGAGATCGTGTTCACGAAGTAATGGACCTGTGCCTGGGCTGCAAGGCCTGCAAGGCGGAGTGTCCGTCGAACGTGGACATGGCCAAGCTCAAGTACGAACTGCTGGCCCAACGGCGAAGCAAACACGGCGCGACCATTAAGGACCGCCTGCTCGGCAACGTCGATCGGTTGGGGCCGGTCGGCTCCCTGCTCGCGCCCATATCGAACTGGGTCGTCCGATCGGACCTAGCAGCAGAACTAATGGAACGAGTGTCGGGCATTGACCGGCGACGGCGACTCCCGGACTACGCCTCCCAGACGTTCGGCCAGTGGGTCAACGCCCGCCCCGAAAAGGCGAAACGGCCCTCGCGTGGCCGGGTCGTTTTGTACAACGACACGTTCACCAACTACAACCACCCGGAACTCGGGCGCTCGGCCGTCGCCGTCCTGGAAGCGCTGGGCTACGAAGTAGTCGTGCCCAACTTCAAGTGCTGCGGCCGCCCCCAGCTCTCTGCCGGTGACGCCGACCGGGCCCGACGCAACGCTGCGGCCAACGTGGCGATAGCCACGAACGCTTTGGCGAGCGAGCCAGGCGGGCCCGACGTCTACATGGTCGGACTGGAGCCGTCGTGCATCCTCATGTTCCGCGATGAGTACCTCGACCTTTTGCCCGGTGACGAGACGGCGAAGGCCGTCGCCGACCACACATTGCTGGTGGACGAGTTCCTCAGCCGGGCGCTCGCCGAAGACGGACCCTGGCCCTTCGACGGTGCCGGGAAAAAGCTTTTGTTCCACGGACACTGCCAGCAAAAAGCGATAGTGGGCACCGAGCACTCCATGAACGTACTGCGCTCGCTACCGAACAGCGAGGTCGAAGAAATCGACTCCGGCTGCTGCGGAATGGCCGGTTCGTTCGGCTTCGAAAAAGAGCACTACGAAGTGTCTATGGACATCGGAAACCTGGCACTTTTCCCAGCCATTCGCGAACAGTCTGGAAATTTCGAGGTCGTCAGCCTGGGGGTATCGTGCAGGCACCAGATCGCCGACGGGACCGGCAAAAAAGCGCGCCACCTCGTCGAGGTCATGGCGAGTGCGATTACTCGCCCAGCTACCCATGTCGAAGCCTTGGCCCCTGAGCTATGATTTCTCATAGCCTGACTTAGAGGTTGAAATGAGAATTGGTGTACCGACAGAAGTAAAAAGTGGTGAGCGCAGAGTGGGTCTGACGCCCGACAAAGTCGACGTGCTGGTCCGAGCTGGTCACGAAGTCGCAATTCAGAAGGACGCGGGCATTTATGCGTCCTGCCCGGACGATGACTACATCGCCGCCGGGGCGTCCGTTGTGGGCACCGCCGACGCTTTGTGGGAACGCTCCGACATGGTCGTGAAGGTCAAAGAGCCCCAGCCGGAAGAGTACGGGCGCTTCCGGGAAGACCTCATCCTATTCACCTATTTGCACCTGGCACCAGAGGCCGAGCTGACCCAGGCCCTGTGCGAGTCAAAAGTCGCCGGCGTTGCCTACGAAACGGTGCAGGAGCCGGACGGCACCCTGCCGCTCCTGACCCCGATGAGTGAAATCGCCGGGCGTCTGTCGCCCCAGATCGCTGCCCGGCTGCTGCAGTCGGACTTCGACGGACCCGGTCGCCTCATGGGCGGCGTTCCCGGCGCGGAGTCGTGCCGCATGGTCGTGGTCGGCGGCGGCAACGTGGGGTTGGCGGCGGCCCTCATCGGCACCGCACTGGGCGCGCGGGTCATCGTCTTCGACCTGAACCTGGAGCGCCTGCGCTACATCGAACACATATCTCGAAATATGATTAAAACGATGATGTCCACGCCGCTTAAGCTGACCGAGTTCCTCGCCCGAGCAGACGTCGTCGTCGGAGCCGTATTAATACCCGGAGCCCGCGCCCCAAGAGTCATCACAAAAGAGATGCTCGGCGTCATGAAGCCCAACTCACTGGTTATGGACGTCGCCATCGACCAGGGCGGCTCAGTCGAGGGCATCAGGCCCACCACACAGTACGAGCCGACCTACCGCGAGAACGGCGTTACCCACTTCGCGGTAACGAATATACCTGGCACCGTGGCCACCACCGCCAGCGTGGCCCTGTCCAACGCCACGTACCGTTACGTCCTTAAGCTGGCCAACGACGGCATTGAAAAGACCGTCCGCGAGGCGGGCTCCCTGTCCAAGGGCCTCAACACGCTGGGCGGCCACGTCACCCACCCCGCCGTCGCCGACTCGCTAGGCCTGCCATACGTGCCCGTCGCCGAGGCGCTGTAGAGTAAACGGCAATGAGCGCGCCCGAAAAAGCAAAGGCGCGAGGGGAGGCACCGTGAACGGTCAATTGCCAAAGCGATGAGCGCTCGCGCGAAGAAGCCTAAGACGAGCCCGGCGGAGAGCAGCCCGGCGAAGCAGAGAGCCGCCCGTGAGGTGCCGCTCGAATTGCTCACCACCAGCACGGACCCAGACTCCCTGGGGTTTGAGACCACCGAAGAGCTGGGGGCCCCTACCAACACCATAGGCCAGGACCGCGCCATCAGCGCCCTGGAACTGGGGCTGGGCATCGACACCCCCGGCTACAACGTCTACGTCGCCGGGCCAACCGGCACCGGCCGCAACACCGTGGTCGACCTCCACCTACGAGAAATCGCCATCTACAAGCCCGTCCCACCGGACTGGGGCTACGTGCACAACTTCACCAACCCCGCGGAGCCGCTGTGCATCTCCCTGCCCTGTGGGTGGATGCGGCAGCTGGCCGACGACCTCGACGAACTGGTCGACGGGTGCCGCCAGCACATACCCGAGGCCTTCGACAGCGAGGACTACTCGCACCGTGTCGAAGATGTGGTCAAGGGCATCGGGGTGAAGCGCCAGGCGCTGACCGGCGAAATCGAGAAGACCGCGCTGGACAGGGGCTTCGGCATCACGACTTCCCAAATAGGCATTTCTCCGGTACCCCTGGTCGAGAATCGGCCGATAACACAGGAAGAGTTCGCCGCGTTGTCAGACGACGCCAAGGCCGTCCTGAAAGAGTCGGCGGACGAACTCCAACACGAGATCGCCCGCATGCTTATCGCGATGCGGCGACTGAACAAAGAGGCCCAGGAGCGAACCAAGGGCGTCGATGCCGAAGTTGTGGCCTTCGCCCTGAAGCCCATCGTCGAAGACCTGCAGGAAAAGTACGCCGCTCACCCCGAAGTCGTCGCACACCTGGGCCGGGTCGAGGCCGACATGATCGCGCACCTCGACCACTTCAAGCCGTCTACAGAGGCGGCCGGGCCCCAAGTTACTGGCCCCGAAGGAGACCACTTCCTCAAGTACCGGCTCAATGTACTTGTGGACAACTCGGGCACCGAGGGAGCCCCTGTGGTTCTGGAATACAGCCCAACTTATTACAACTTATTTGGCCGCATAGAATACCGAGCCAGGTTCGGCACGCTGGCGACCGACCTGACCATGATCCGGCCGGGTGCCCTCCACCGTGCCAACGGCGGCTACCTGGTAGTCCAGGCCAGGGACCTGTTCTCCGCACCGCTGGCGTGGGAAACACTGAAGCGCTCTCTGCGCAGCAACGAAATAAGAATCGAGAACATCGGCGAGCAGTACAGTCCGCTGCCCTCTGCCACCCTTACGCCGCAGCCCATCCCCATAAACGTCAAGCTCATAATCGTCGGCAGCGCCGACGTTCTCAGGGCGCTCCAAGCGCACGACGAAGACTTCGCCCGCTACTTCAAAGTATCGGCAGACTTCGACACGGTAATGGAGCGCACCGAAGACAACGTGCGCCAGGTTGCCGAGTTCGTCTCGGCACGAGGCAGACACAAAAATCTGCGATTCTTCGACAAGACGGCTGTAGCTATCCTGCTAGACCACTCCTCCAGGCTGGTCGAACACCAGGGCAAATTGACCACCAGGTTCATGACCATCTCCG
>CAVOCN010000063.1:0-7223 GCA_963694205.1 Dehalococcoidia bacterium
CTCGATGGAGATCGGCGAATCCTGGCATCGAACACCGCCGCCCGTCGGATGGCTGCGACCTCGGCAAAGTTGATCGGGGGCTTCCGGTGCAGCGAAGCACTGCACGTGATCGACGCCAGGAACGGTCGCAGTTGCGCCACGACTTGCCCGATAGGCCGGGGTGTTTCCCGAGTTCCCGCTGCGAACACCGGCTGGTCGCATAGCAGGGTTGTCGAAGTGTCCCGGCCGGGAGACGGCAAGGCGAACCGCACCGATGTGAGGGACTGCCTTGTAACCCGGTGCGCAACGGTTGGGGGCGAGCCCGCGAACCTGTGCTTCCTCGGTCGGCCGCTGGCCGAAAGGGCCGGGTACCTTGCACGGTTCGTCGGCCTTATCGAGGACCTGCGTGACGCCGCAGCCTATAACGGCGACCCGGTTCACCTATCGCGCCTGGGCCTGGAGGCCGCTATTTCGGCGTCCGGAGCCGCCACCGGGGAGGTCTATCTTCCTGAGGCTTTGACCGAACCGGTCGAGGCCAGTTCGGCCGCCAGTTCTGTAGAAACCGACAACAGGCCTGCTGCACGGGAACTGCGCCTTTCGTTTTTTGGTTGCAAACCACCGGCCCAGTACTTGCCCGACGGGGTTCCATTGCTGGCGGCCGTGAGCAAACTCGCGCCCGAACGGCGTGACACCCAAGGGCGTGACTTGGCCGGAATCTACATCTGCGCTCCGATCACTTCCGACGGGGCGACTGTGGGGAGCATCAGTATCTGTGGCGAGAGTGGGCGGATGGACACCGTTACGGCGATACGGGCCCTGTCGGCCGTATCTGAGGTCTTAGGGAACCAGTTCGCCCGAAACCACGAAGCGTCGCATCAACAGACATCTAACCCTGAGGGAGCAAATCGATATGACCGGGCACGCCTGCGTATCCATATTCTGGGCCCACTAAGGGTTGAACTGGACGGGGAAGAGTTGTCGGTCGATACGTTCCGACGGAGCAGATCTATCTCGCTATTAAAGCTGCTCGCGACCGGCCGCAGGCAGCCGGTTTCCAGGGCGCTGTTACGGGAGATGTTCTGGCCAAACGAGGACGGGGAAAAGACTGCGGCCAGCCTGCGCTCGGTCCTGCATGACTTGCGGCGATCTCTTAAGCCTGCGACCGAAACTCCTGTCGATTTCATCGTGTCCCAGAGGGGGATGGTCGGCCTGGATACCACCGAGCTTGTCTGGGTGGACGCCGAAGAGATGGCCCGCAAGGTGGCTTTCGCCCATAAGCTGGCGACTCAGGGACAGACAGGTGAGGCCGTCCGGCAGTACATTGCTGCGGCGGCGCTGTTCGACAACGATCCGTTGTTTGCTGACGCCAGCACCAACGCCACCCAAGATGGGTGGTGGTCGCATTCTCGGGCCGCGACGTTACAGGGGGTCTATGACTCGGCTATCCTTGGCCTCGCCAGGCTCGTCACGGGAGACGGCCAGGGCCCAGAGGCCCCAAGGTCACCAAGGGGAGCCCCAGGGGCCCCAGAAGCGAGACGGACGCTCCTGGACACATTAGAGAGCGACCCGTCCCTGGGGGCGATAGGACGCCACGTCGCGGCGGAGATTGAGCGAATCGTCTGACTCGCAGGAAAGGCAACGTATTGACCGAATCGATGCAGGGAAAGACCGCCGTGGTTACGGGTGCGACCTCTGGCATTGGCCGGGCCAGCGTGATCGACTTCGCCAGGCACGGCGTGAACGTCGTGGCTTCAGGCAGGCGGCAGGAACGGGGCGACGAACTGGTTTCCCAGACGAAGGACCTCCCCGGCTCGGTCATTTTCGTCAAGGCCGACATCACAGTGGCAAAAGATGTGCAATCCATCATGGCGACCGCCGTCACCGAGTTCGAACGAATCGACTACGCGTTCAACAACGCCGGGGGCCTGATTACGACGGGTCGGCTGCACGAGTACACCGATGAGCAGTGGGACCACTACTCCGACACGTTTCTCAAGAGCGTGTGGCGATGCATGAAGTACCAGATCGAGCATATGTTGCCGAACGGGTCCGGCGTGATAATCAACAACGCTTCGTCCGCAGGGCTGGTGGGCACGGCTCACGGTGCATACGGCGCCATGAAGCACGGCGTCGTGGGCCTGACAAAGACGGCTACAAAACAGTATCCAAACGAGGGCATAAGGTTCAACGCTGTGTGTCCCGGTTGGATTGACACCGAGATGGCCGAGCCCTTAGTAGCCGACCCTGCGGTGCGGGAGTTCTTTTACGCGCGCCAGAGCATGAAACGCGCCGGTACCCCGGAAGAGGTGGCGGCCCTGGTTCGGTGGATGTGTTCGGACGAAGCGGCGTTCGTAAGTGGGGTCGCCTGGGCGATAGACGGCGGGCTCATAGCCTGACGAGCCCGCGATTCAGGGCTGAGTGAGGCCGAATACTCGGCCCCGGATACCCAGTCCGGGCTATTCGGTCCCGGCTACGAGTGCCTTTACGCGCTCTACCTTTTCACCTCGGATGTCCGGATGCTGGCGGGGCACGACAATGAGGAAGTCCTCACAGGCTTTGTCCCACTTCGACAAGATGCGCTTGGCGACGGCGCTGCCAGTGAAGTCCCAATGGGCGCGCAGGAGCATTTTGAGCTGGCTCTTGTCCGATGCTCCAGATACGGTGTTGACCTGCACCATGGCCTGGTTTACCCGCTCGCGACTCTCTCCGGTTGGGTCCCAGATGTAGGCGACGCCTCTGCTCATTCCGGCCGCGAAGTTGTTGCCTATGGGGCCGAGTACCGCGATTTTTCCGCCCGTCATGTATGAACAGGCGTGGTCACCCACACCCTCGACGACGCTACGTGCGCCGGAGTTGCGGACGGCGAAACGCTCGCCGACGCTGCCAGCAATAAACAGGCTGCCACCGGTTGCGCCGTAGAGCAGCGTATTGCCCGCGAGTGAAGGGGTGCGCGTTGACGTGGGGTAGGACTCGGACTGGGGCACGATGGCGATGATTCCCCCGGCCATGCCCTTGCCGACGTAGTCGTTGGCCTGGCCTTCTAAGTGGATGCGCATGCCCCTGGTCATGAACGCCCCCAGCGACTGCCCTGCGGTGCCTTCGAGGTGAAGACGTATAAGGCCGGGTGACATTTTTCGGTCGCCGTGGTGCCGGGCAACCATGCCGGCCACACCGGCGCCGATGGCCCTGTGGACGTTGCGTACAAGATAACGCTTGGTGGTAGGCACGCCGGTTTGCACTGAGGCTTCGGCGTCCCTAATGATCTTGTTTTCAAAGGCGCTGGGGATTGAAGCAGGCTCAGTTACGACGTTTTCGGGCACCGCCAACGTCACCGGGGGGGCGGGCGCCAGTAGCGCCGATAGATCAACACTCGCCGAACGGGCGGGCAAGCCGTTTTCTTGCGCCGGTTCGGCGTCTTTGGCGACCAGCAGGTCGTTGCGGCCAACCACCTGTTCTAGGGATTTGTACCCGAGAGCGGCGAGGATTTCACGCGCCTCTTCGGCGACCGATTCCAGGAAGGATACGAGGTTCTCAGGCTTGCCTTTGTACCGGCTGCGCAGGTCTTCCCTCTGGGTGGCTATGCCGACCGGGCAGGTATTTTGGTGGCACTGCCTGGCCATTTTGCAGCCGAGTGCGATAAGTGCCGCTGTGCCGAACGTGAATTCCTGCGCGCCCAGCATGGCGGCGACAACGACGTCGTGGCCTGTGCGTAGCCCGCCGTCGGTGCGGATGCGCACTCGGCTTCGCAGGCCGTTGGCCACCAGGGCGTCGTGGGCCTCTTTTACGCCCATCTCCCAGGGCAGGCCGGCGTATTTGATGGACGAAAGAGGCGAGGCACCGGTGCCGCCCACGTTGCCGGAGATGTGAACCACGTCTGCGCCAGCTTTCGCCACGCCGACGGCTACTATGCCGACGCCGTAGGAGGCGACCAGCTTGACGGCCACGCTGGCGTCAGGGTTGACGGACTTGAGGTCGTAGATGAGCTGGGCCAGGTCTTCGATGGAGTAAATATCGTGATGAGGGGGTGGCGAGATCAGCTCGATGCCGGGCTCGGAGTGGCGCAGGAGGGCGATAAAGTCGGTGACTTTTTCACCAGGAAGGTGGCCGCCTTCGCCAGGCTTGGACCCTTGGGCAATTTTTATTTCGATCTCGGTGGCCGCGGCGAGGTAACCCGGCGTGACGCCGAACCGGCCAGAGGCGACTTGCTTGATTTGCGAACCGACTTCGAGCAGATCGCCGTTGGGCAGGTACTGATCGGGCAATTCGCCGCCCTCACCGCAGTTGGAGAAGCCGCCGACCATTTTCATGGCACTGGCTACGTCTCGATGAGCCTCGATACCGAGCGCGCCGACGGACATGGCAGCGGACCTGAAGCGGCGCGTAATTGCGCTCTGAGGTTCGACGGTGTCGAGTGCGACTTTCTCGTCCGAATCTTTGTAGGCGAGCAGGTCTTTTAACCCGACGGGGGGTCCGCTACGGCTCTGCTGGGAGTAAGCCGGGTAGGCGGAATCGCTGTCGGTGGCGGCTTTTTGGAGAGCGCGCCACACCGGAGGGCCGTACGCGTGGTGGTCGCCTTGACGCCGGTACTTGTACCAGCCCCCAGCCTCTAAGTCAGACTGGAGCGCGGCTGTCTGCAGGCGCGCCTGTACGTCACGCGCAACGTCTTGGTAACCGATGCCGCCAATACGCGATGGCATGGCGGGGAATGACTGCTCCACGATTTCGGGAGACAGCCCAAGGGCTTCGAATAGCTGGCTGCCGGTATACGAAGCGACGGTGCAAATGCCCATTTTGGACATGATTTTGCGCAGGCCTGCATTGAGAGCCGTGACGTATGAGCCGATGGGGTCGAGGTTTCCAGACTCGTCGTTCTCTGCCTGGCTTCGCAGTGCCCGAAACGCCAGGTACGGGTATACGGCGTCAGCTCCACAGCCGACCAGGCAGGCGACCTGGTGAACGTCCCTGGCATCTCCAGCGGCGGCGATCAGGCCCGTCTTCATGCGTCGCCCGGTGCGGACCAGAAAACGATGTACGGCCGATGACGCCAGCAACATGGGGATGGGGGCCCTGCTGGCCGACACACCGGCGTCGGTTACGACGAGGACACGGGCGCCCTGGTCAACTGCGTCGGCGGCCCGCTGGCAGAGGCGTTCGAGGGCCGCTTGGAGGTTGCCGGGTTCGCTGGCGTCGAACAGTGCTTCCAGTTCGACGAGTGGCAGTTCTGACCCTGCGAGCTTCTCTATACCGGCCATGCTCTCTTCGGTGAGGACCGGAGAGGGCAGCAAAACCATCGGCGGGGTGTCGGCGGCTTCGCCCAGCAGGGGGGGCCGTTGTCCGAGGCGAGATTCCATGGACATGACGTTGGCTTCGCGTATCGGGTCGATGGGCGGGTTGGTCACCTGGGCGAATCGCTGGCGCAGGTAGGTGTAGAGCAGCCGGGGTTTGTCTTGCAGTACCGACAGCGGCGTGTCGTCGCCCATAGACCCGACGGCCTCTTTGCCGTTGGCGGCCATTGGCCCGAGTACCGTGCCTATCTCTTCCCGTGTATAGCCGTGCACGGCCAGCAGGAAGTCCAGGTCGTCAGCCGTTTCGGGTTCTTTAGCTGGTGTGACGTCGAGATCCAAAGCGAGAGGCTGCCAGTCAGCGAACGCCCTTGAATGGGCGATGTCTTCGGCACGGGCGGCGACGGCGACGCGCTTGGCGTCGTTGTTGCGCAGGAGCAGCCTTCGGGCCAGGTCGACGGCCAAGACCTGCCCGGGTCCTAGCTGGCCAGATTCGGCTAGATTTGCGGGGTCCAGATCCAAAACCCCGGCTTCTGAAGCGCAGACGATGAGCCCGTCTACGGTCGTCTGGTAGCGGGCAGGCCTCAGGCCGTTCCTGTCGGTGGCAACCCCGACGACTTCACCGTCGTGGAACGCAACGGTGGCGGGGCCGTCCCACGGCTCCATAGCCGCGGCGTGATATCGATAGAAAGACCGCAATTCGGCGTCCATGTCCGGGAACCTCTCCCACGCCTCGGGTATGAGTGTCATCATCGACCTGATGGGGCCGATACCGGAACTGGTCAGCAGGTCGAAGACTTCGTCCAATGCTGCACTGTCCGAACCCTGGGACGAGATAACCGGGAGTACGTCCTGACGGGCCGCTTCCCAAATGTCGCCCAGTGATTCAACGCCCCGCGCTTCCATCCACGAGACGTTGGACCCGAGCGTGTTGATCTCGCCGTTGTGGGCGATTTTGCGCAGGGGCTGGGCCAGTCGCCAGTCGGGCAGGGTGTTGGTGGCGTAGCGCTGGTGGAACAGGGCGAAGGACGAGATGACGCGGGAGTCGTGCAGGTCTGGGTAAAAGGCACCTAGCTGAGACGCCAGCATGAGGCCCTTGTATACGACCGACTCGGCGGACATGGACGCTATGTATGTGGCGCGAACCGACTCGCCGCCGGAGCGGATGGCGCGCTCGGCACGCCTGCGTGCCAGGTACAGGCGCTTGGCCGTCTCGTCGCCGCTCAGCCCCTGGGGTCGGGCGATTATCAACTGTTCGATGTCCGGTCGCTGAGCCCTGGCCCACTGACCCAAAACGGCAGTGTCGACCGGGACTTTTCTCCAGCACAGTGCTTTAAGTTCGGTCGAGTCAACGGCCTGTACGAGGATCTGCCGGGCCTGCTCCGGGTCGCCTCCCGTTTCAGTGCTAGGGAGAAAGACGACCGCAACGCACAGGTCTACGTCGGCAATAGTTGGGTGGTCGCTCTCGGCCAGCCGCTCCTGAATGAGGGGGTAGGGAAGCTGGATGGCGACGCCGGCACCGTCACCGGTGTCCGGGTCGGCGTTCACGGCGCCCCTGTGAGTCAGGTTGACTACAGCTTCGACGGCGCCTTCCACTATGGCGTGGGAGGGAACCCCACCCAGGGAGGCTACGAAGCCGGTGCCACAGGCGTCGCCGACTGTCGAGGGGTCGAACATTTGGCCGGTCACCATTTGTGAACCGTATCACAACCCCAATTTGGTCCCTTCGGGACCCGGCACTATGAAACGTCCGGGTTCTGCTGGCCGATCAGTCTTGGATTGGCTTGACGCTGTCTACTAGCGTGTCGAAGTTGTAGTCCTTGCCAATTTTGAAGAACCTCTGTGCGATGTCTGCTGCAACTACCAGCAGCGTAGAGGCTCCCAGGGCCGTGCCAAAGCTAACAAGGGTTTTGCCGGACCAGGGGATGGAGTTCCAGGCGGCGAAGTTCGACTTGGGGAAGA
>CAVOCN010000064.1:0-6977 GCA_963694205.1 Dehalococcoidia bacterium
ATGTCGTCGGCCTTCTTGAGCAGTTGGCGCAAGATCCACCGGGGGGCTACCTCGTGGGGGGTACCGTCCTCCCACTCGCCCTCGCAGATAAGCCTGGCGGTATTTTCTAACCAGGGCACGACCAGTGCAGTGTCGAGGTCGGGCTTGAGGTACTGGTCGGCGTAGTTGACCTCTTCGTTGTAGAGCGTGCCGGGTACTACCGATGACGCGGTGTCGAGCACGACGGTGCCGCCGTACATGTTCAGGCCCTTGGTGGCGTAGCTTTCGACGTGGGCCAGGGGCACGAGCTTGGAACGGCTGACCCCGTGCATGTCGGGCAGTTCGAACTGGACGTGGGTGACGCCCTGGTTGCCCCAACCCCTTACGAGGTCGGCGATGGTGCGGTTGCTTTTCGCCATGGTGTTCTCCTGTTGTTGCGTGAGGCGCTGGCCTGGCTGCCCCAATATGGGTGACCTAGCTAAAAGTCAGGGCCCGGGCCGGGTTGTGGATGAGTATTTTGTCGACCTGGTCCTGGGTGATGCCCATTCCCCGCATGCGAGGGACGATGTTGTCGATGATGTGAGCGTAGCCTTTGCCGCCGTTGCGACGCATGTGCCACTTGCGGCAGATGTCGTGGGCGATGACGATCTGGTCTTCGAAGCCCTCGTCAATAAGAAAAGCAATTCTACTCAGTCGTTCGCCATCGTTTGGCATGGAGATGACGCCGTCTACGAAGGGGCCGGTGTCTTCCCAACTGAAGATGTCGTATTCCAAGAAACAGCCGGTCTGGGCAAGTGACTTCAGTGCGCCCAAGTCTTCGATGGCCGCGTCTAAGTGTCCGAGTATGCAGCGAGTGGGGTCGGCCCCGCCTGCGACCAGCTCATCGAGGATATTGGCTGGCGAGTCGTCGTGCGCGCCGGAGTGGATGGTGACGGCGGCGCCGGTTTCGGCCTGCGCCCGGCCGGATGCCCGCAGCACTTTTATTTCGTTGTCTGAGAGGGGATGGAAGTTGCCCACCTCGCCGATGATGCCTGACTTGATACCCGTCTCACCAACACCCAGAGTCACATCTCGGACTATTTCGTCGGTGATCTGGTCTTCGGTGCGCTCGTCCATGTCTGCCGGGTGGGAGTAGGTGACGTAGTAGCTGCAGCCCATGATGGCGTGCAGGCCGGTGGCACGGGAGATGCGGGCGAGGGCGAGGGGGTCGCGGCCGATGCCGACGCTGGTGGTGTCGACGAACGCGCTACCGCCGACGTGCTTGAACTCGAGCACGTCCTCGGTGGCCGCCTGCTCGTCGAGCATCCTGCCTCCGTCCAAGTGGTGGTTGTATAGGCCGTCGGGCCGGGAGGTCATCTCGGGGTAGAACGGGATGTCCCTCATGGCCCTGACTGAGGCGTACTCGGACTCACGGAAGTAGCAGGTGGTGTCGATCAACATGTGCTCGTGCATTAGCGTGATGCCGAGCTGATCGGGTGGAATGGGTCCGAGGACCGTCTGGATTTTGCCCGTTGGGCCTTTGCCAGCCATTGCTATCTCCTGTGAATAAGCTGCTGCTGCGTCGGTCGGAGCGGCGGTGGCACCGCCTCGCCGGGGCGAGCACGTTGTATCACGGGCGACTTGCAGCGTCAACGCGGCGACTCAAGCCCGCACACCAGCGCGAGACGAGCGCGTCGGAGGAGACGATGACGGCCGAGCGGGCCATCATCCGGTACACCCAACTTCGCGACACTTTGGCCGATTGGCCTGGGACCAGCCAGTCGCGCTGGTTCGCCAGCAGTTCCAGGGTTTGCAGCCCCATCAGCACCGGCCACAGCGCAGCCAGGCGCAGCCTACGTTCGCGACGAGGGATGGCCAGGACGTAGCTTTGGGCCTGTTCGTAGTGGCCCAGCGCGATCTCGATCCAATGCCTGAGTACAGGTCGCGCTTTGTCCGAGACCGCCGGGTTCAGCAGGTCCCCCGGCGCTAGACCGAGCGCCGCCAGTTCGTCTTGCGGCAGGTAGCAGCGGCCGTTGCGCAGGTCGGCGGGGATGTCGCGCAGGACGTTGGTCAACTGGAGCGCTTTGCCGAATCGGATGCCAGTTTCGGACATGGCCAAGATGTCCCAATGCGACAGGGACGGCGTATGAGCGACCAGGGTCTCGGTCCAAAACTCCCCAACGCACCCGGCCACGAGGTAGGTGTAGTGGTCCAGCGCGTCTGCGTCCGCCAAGGCGGCCAGTTCGCCAGAATCAACGGGGTACCTGGCTGAAAAGGTTTTTAGGTCCATCTCCATCCCCTCGGTGAGGGTGGTTGCGACGGACCTGATTCGGGCCCGGTCGGCTTCGCCAGTGCGGTCCAACTCGGAAAAGATGGGCACGAGGGCCCGGAGCAAATCGGCCTCTGCTGGCGAGGCCTGGGAGGCGACGAGATCGGCGACGATCTCATCGAGCGCGGCCCGCGACACGGGCCCGGCGACCTGCGCCCGGAACGCTAGTAGATGAGACAGGCGTCGGTCGGCCGGGATAGCAGACGTGTCGGCGATCGTATCGGCGGCGCGGGCCAACAGGTACGCCAAACCCACCGGAGTACGAAGCGGGCCGGGCAGCACCCGCAGCGTCAGGTAAAACGCGCGCGAGTTGCGCTTTAGGAGGCTGGCCAGTTCGGTGTTGACGGCTACGGGGTGTATAGCTCCGTCTCGGCCAGAACGGTCTCGGCGATGGCGCTCTGCCCGCCGACCATGAGCACTCGCCCGTCGTCGAGCAAGGAGGCGGTGAACCGGTACCGGTCGAAGTTCATGTCTCCCGCGGACTGCCAGGTGTTGGCTACCGGATCGTAGAGGTCGGCGGACTGCCGTCTGCCGACGCCGCCAGCGACTAACACCCGGCCATCAGCTAGGAGAGTAGATGCGTGCTCGGCACGGGAGATGGACATGACTCCGGCGTCGGACCAAGCGTTGGTGGCCGGGTCGTACACTTCTGCGCTGTCTCGTTTGCCTGCGCCTCCGGCTACCAGCACGCGTCCGTCAGCCAGGAGAGAGGCGGTGTGCAGGGCCCGGCCGGTGGACATCTCGCCCGTTAACGACCAGCTATCGGAAGCCGGGTCGTATAGTTCTGCGGTTTCGTAGAAGGGACCGTCAACCTTGCCACCCCCGGTTACTAGGACGCGACCGTCGGTCAACACCGTGGCGGTGTGGAGAGCCCGGCCGATGCTCATCTCGCTCGTGAGGGTCCACTCGCCAGACACCGGGTCGTATATTTCGGCGTGGGCTTGCTGCTGGAAGGTCTTGGATTTGCCGCCGACGATGATGACGCGGCCGTCGGGCAGGACGCCCGAAGCGGGCTGTTCACGGAGTTTGAGCATCTTTTCGATCATGGTCCACTCGCCGGTGGCCAAATCCCATATTTCGGCTGTCTTGTGTAGCTCTAGCCGGTTGTCGTTGCCGCCCGCGAGCAACACTTTGCCGTCCGGCAGCAGGGCGATAGTGGGGGACTGGCGGTCTTCGTTCGTTACGCCGGTGTTCGTCCACTCGCCGGTGGCGGGGTCGTAGATTTCGGAGGTCTGGTGAATGATGGGCCACTCACTGACGCCCTTACCCCTGCCGCCCACGACCATGATCCGGCCGTCGGGGAGCTTGACCGCGGCGTGATACAGGCGGTCGTTGCCCATTTCGCCGGTCAGGACGAACTCGCCAACAGGGTCGGTACTGCCTGCGGTTTCACCGGAGCTGTCCGGCCCGCCAGTTGCTTCGCCCGTCGTCTCGCTAGCAGCGGGCGAAGAGCTACAAGCCGCCGCCAGGGCCAGCGCGATAAGCGCCAGAATACTTGACCATCGAAGAAATCTAGAAGTTGTTTTTAGCATGGCCTCAATGTCGTATATGGATTTTGTGCTGCCCGGCCAGGATTCGAACCTGGGTTAAAGGCTCCAAAGGCCTCTGTGATACCACTACACCACCGGGCAAAGTTGGGCGGCCCCCTGTGTGAGAGCTGACGCTTGGGACCGCCCCGCCGGACTCTTCCCATAGCCAGACTCTATCCCACAGGCGGATACCTTCAGGTTAACCGTTCTTCGTCATCGCCCTCGCCCTCGTCCTCGTGGGCGTGGGCGTTGGCGTCTGCGTCTGCGTCCGGATTCGAGTCAAGATCCGGGTCTTCCAGGACTTGCTTGTAATGGGGCCCTGCTCCGAGGGAGCCGAGTCGTTGAAGCAGCTGGTGAGCGTTTGGCACCCAGCCGATTCCGAAGATGGTGGGGGTGAAGAGTCGGGCGTCAGACGGGTTCCACAGCTTTCGTGCCACCGCACCGAGGGAGGTGGCTCGCCAGTCGAATGGTACGCCCAAAAAGCGGCCGTGCGACTTATTCGACTTTATCGAGTAGGCGACGGTGGCGACCGTAAAGAGCAGCAGTGCGGTCCTAAATTTGCTTCGCCTGGCCACGATGATTACCCCATTTGGCACTTGAGTTTGGCGGCACCTAAGTTTGGCCAGCCATTATACTTGGCCGACCTGTGAGCCGACTTGTTTGGGGGTGTGGAATTGCCCGTTAACCAGTTGCCATTTCGCCAGTTGCCTGTAGGGGTGTGTGCCATTGACTGAAGAGATTTACTTCGACGTAGCTGTAGTAGGAGCCGGGAACGCCGCCCTATGTGCGGCGCTGGCGGCCGAAGAGGCCGGGGCGAGCGTGGTGGTGCTGGAAAAAGCGCCTCGTTCGGCGCAAGGAGGGAACTGCCCGTTCACCGGTGGCGGCTTCCGGTTCACTCACGACGGGCTGGGTGATTTGCAAGACAACCTGCTGCCGCCAGGCGCCGATGTGGGCCGCGCGACCATGGACGCGTACACGGCCGAGGACTTTCGCCGCCACTTCCAAGAAGCTACTCACGGGGACACGAGCGACGATCTCGTAGAGGTGGTGATAGCCCAGTCGCGCCCGACTGTGGACTGGATGCATTCTCGTGGCGTCGAGTGGGAGCTTTACGTTAACCCGAACCTCGAGAATGCTCCGTCTGTCATACCTAACCAGGTGGGCCTGGCCGCGCATGGCTCGGGACCGGGCCTGGTGGCGATGCTGACAAAGTCGGCTGAACGGGCCGGGGTGCAGGTGCTGTACGAGACCAAGATGGTCGAGCTAACGATGGGCGATCTCGGTGAGATAACGGGCCTGATAGCACAAGACGGCGAGGGCAGGCACCACATACGGGCGAAGGCGGTGGTGCTGGCCTGCGGAGGCTTTGAGGCCAACCCGGAGATGCGGGTCAAATATCTTGGTGCGCACTGGGAGAAGGCTAAAGTTCGGGGCTCGCGCTACAACACGGGCGACGGCCACCGGGCTGCCCTCAGCGCAGGGGCGGCAGCGACGGGACAGTGGACCGGCTGCCACGGCACGCCGATAGACATGGACGCGCCGCCGACCGGGGACCTGCCGATTACCGACGCTATGCCCCGACGCTCGTACCCCCTCGGCATCATGGTCAATGTAGACGGGCGGCGCTTTACCGACGAGGGCGCGTCGTTTGCCGAGCAGACGTTCGTGCGCACGGGCGAGGCGGTGCTGGCTCAAGAGCGAAGTATGGCCTTCCAGATTTTCGACGCCCGGGCATCCGGGATGCTCGAGCCGCGTTATGGCGGCTCTACCCCGGCTCAGTCCGACACGATAGAGGGGCTGGCAGATGCCATCGGCGTCAATTCGGGGGTCCTGAGGGCGACGGTCGATGGGTATAACGCCGAGGCCCATGAGGGCGACTACGCCCCGCGCATGCTGGACGGGCGATCTACTAGGACGCTAACGCCCGCCAAGACGAACTGGGCGATAAAGATAGACCGGGCACCCTTCGTCGCGTACAAGGTCACCGGGGGCATCACCTATACGTACGGCGGTGTGAAGATTGACGCCGATGCCAGGGTGTTGGACATGGAGGATCGACCCATTGCCGGTCTGTACGCGGCTGGCGAGATTGTGGGCGGCATTTTCTACCATGGGAGCCTGCGCGCGGCGGGCCTGATGCACGGGTCGGTGTTCGGTCGCCTTGGCGGCGCCCACGCCGCTGGCTCGCCTGAGCGTCCGGCAACTCCATAGCAAGCCTGTAACTTGGTTTGGCGCGCGGTGGGCGGGCGGTTGCCCCGCCAAACGTACCAGGCGAATTTAGTACGATTGTCCCTTGTAGTGGGGCGCGGGATGTAGCATGTTGGTCTTGTTGTGTCCCCTGTGGAGCGATTTTCGATGACGAGTATGTCGGCCCTCTGGTCGGACTGGGGTCCGGACCTCGGGGACGTTCGTCTGAGCCAGCGCATTATTGTGACGCTGCGCTGGGTGCTGATCGTCACCTGGCTGGTGCTCATCCACTACCGGGTGGAGTACGACTCGACGCTGGCCACTCTCGACGGGCTGGCCGCGTTGCTGGTGTTCCTGAACGGTTACCTGACTTACCGGATCGTGACAGGAAGGCCGGTCGGTGCGGGCTGGCTGGCGGTGGTGAGCCTGTTCGACCTGGCGGTGATTACGGCCGGTCTGGGAGTCACGACGGCGTTCGAGAACACGTTCTTCGTCGCATACTTCCCGGCCCTGGTTGGTGTGGCACTGGTGTTCCCCCGCTGGATGTCGGGCATTGCCCTGGTGGGCGTGGTCGTTAGTTACACGCTTGTCAGCACGCTTATAGAGCCCGGCATTGATACGTCGATGGGCGACGAAAAAGTGCTGGTGATTCGGCTCATGGCGATGGTGGGCGTCGTGGTGGGCGCTTCGCTGCTGGGAGGCATCGAACGACAGCGAAGGCGGGAAGCCGTAGCGGACGCGCTCGAGGCCGTGCACTATGCAGAGTTGTCTACCCAGCGAGAGCGGGAACGAATTGGCAGGGAAATTCACGACGGGGTGGCCCAGTCGATGTACGCAGTGAACCTCAACCTGGAGACGTTGGCTGCGCTTGCCAGCAGACGTGGTGATCCCCTGGCCGAAGACCTCAAGCGCCTGGTGCCGCTGGCCAAAAAGACGTTGCTGGAGACCCGCCACTACATACATGATCTGCGGCC
>CAVOCN010000065.1:0-6976 GCA_963694205.1 Dehalococcoidia bacterium
CCACACGCACCACCATTTCCAAGACCGAAGCGCGCGCAGGCAGCGCCATGGTAGCGACAAAAGACCCATTCGCCACGGCCGCCGGGCTGGAGGTGTTGCGCGCCGGGGGCAACGCCATCGACGCGGCCATCGCGGCCTGCTTCGCCACGGGCGTTGTCGAGCCCAACTCCGCCACCATCGGCGGGGGCGGCTACATCGTCTACCAGATGGGCGATAAGGGCGGCGTGATAGGCGGCCACATGCCCGCTTCTAAGTCGGCGACGCCCGATATGTTCAAGCTGACGGGCAAGGCCGCAACCGGGGCCTTCGGCTGGGCCGAGGTGGAGGGCGACGCCAACCTTGAAGGGGCGATGTCGATAAACGTCCCCGGTGTGGTCGGCGGCATGTGCGAGGCGCATGCGCAGTTTGGGAAAATGCCCCTGGCTGAAGTGCTGGCCCCGGCCATCCGGCTTGCACGAGAGGGCTTCACCCCCGGCTGGCACAACCTGTACGCGTTCGGGCTGCTCGCCGACAGCCTGCACCGCTATGACGAGCTGGGCCGCATCCTCATGCCCGGCGGCAAGATGCCCACTGGCAACAATCTGACTCCCGGCAACTTGAAGCAGCCGGATCTGGCGCAGACGATGGAAGCGATTGGCAGGGGGGGAGCAGACGCCTTCTACAAGGGCGACGTGGCAAAGGCGATGGCCGAAGGGATACAGGCCGAGGGCGGCATCCTTACCCGAGACGACTTCGCCGCCTATAAGCCCCTGGTTTGGGACGGGGGCATGGAGGTGAGCTACCGGGGTCACACCGTCCGGGTGCCTCCGCACGCGACCGCTGGCATTACCACCGCCATGACGCTGAAGCTGATGGACCGCTTCGACCTGCCTGGCATGGGGCACAACAGCACGAATTCGCTGCACGCCATCATCAGCGCGGCGCGGCAGGCCTACGCGGACCGCTACGTGTACTTAGGAGACCCCGAGACGGTGGAAGTGCCCTGGGACGGGATGCTGTCGGACGCCTACACCGACAGGCGTTTCGCCGAGATCGGCGACAGGGCCCCGGACCGCTGGGAAGCGGGCGACCCGTGGATTGAGGAAGGCAGACGACCCGACAAGGTCTACGAGCCGTCTCTGCCAATACTCGATGACGGGACGACGCACCTGTGCGTGGTCGATGCCGACGGCAACGCCGTGTCGTTCACCAACACCGTCGGCGGGGGCTTCGGTTCTGGCATTGTGCCTAAGGGCACCGGCGTGGTTATGAACAACGGCATGATGTGGTTCGACCCCATTCCCGGTCGCGTCAACTCGATACTGCCGGGTCGCTGGCCGCTGAACAACGCGACGCCTGCGATGGTGCTGGGGAAAGACGGCACTCGCATACCCATTGGCGTGACGGGAGGACGGCGCATCACCAACGCCGTCAGCCAGATCATCTCCAACCTCGTAGACCACGGCATGGGCCCACAGGCCGCCATCGACGCGCCTCGGGTGGATTGTTCGACGCCGCGCACAAGCGTCCCGGTAGAGTTGGACGAAAGCGTCCGTCAGGCACTAGAAGAGCGCGGCCACGGGCTAACCGTAATGGGACCGGAGTACGCCATTACCGGCTTCGCCAACTTCGGCAGCCCGGTGGCCATAGTGCGGCCCCCAACCGGCGACCTCACCGCAGGCGTAGACACTTTCCACGCCGCCTACGCCGAGGGGTACTAGGCCCGATCCAGCGACCGCACTATTGCGCCGTCAGACCGCCGTCTATGTAGATGGTCTGGCCGGTGATGTAGTCGGAGTCGGTGCTGGCTAAAAACACGGCGAGCGCACCCAGTCCGGCCATGTCTCCCTCGGTGCCGAGGGGGATGGAGTCGAGGAACGCTTGCTTGCGCACGGGGTCGTTCCACGCCTCGGCCGTCATGGCGGTGTTGTAGTCGCCGGGGGCCAGCGCGTTCACCCGCACACCGTAGGACGCCCACTCCAGCGCCAGGGTGCGGGTGAGCATGTTCACGGCGGCCTTGGATGCGCCGTAGACGGCCTCTAACTTAAATGCCATTTTGGCAGCGATGGAACTTATGTTGATGATCTTGCCGTATCCGCGCTCCATCATGTGCGGTGCGACGGCGCGGCAGCCGTAGAACACGCCGCCGATGTTGGTGTCGATGACCCGGTGAAAATCCTCGTCGGTCATGCGCCCCTTGCTGTCGGGCTGCGCCGCTGGCAGCTTAAGCGCCTTGTCCGGAAAGGGCACGGTGGCGACCTCTTTGAACGCACCGGCGTTGTTGACCAGTACGTGCACCGCGCCAAGTTCGGAGATAGCGCGTTCGACGAGTTCGTCGACCTGGGCCGACACCGAAACGTCGGTGGGCACGACGAGTGCCCGCCGCCCAGCAGCGCGAATGTCGGCAGCAACCGAGTCGAGCGCGTCCGACGGCCGGGCGGCGACGGCAACGTCGGCACCGGCAGCGGCGTACGCCAGCGCGATCTCACGGCCAATGCCCCGGCTGGCGCCTGTGACAATTGCGACTTTTCTGGCTAAGTTTTTGCTCATAACGGTCGCCATTATACGGGTGCTAACATCGTCTGGACGGGCTCTAGTGAGAGCCCCTGACCCGGAAGAGGAGATCCCAGAAAATGGCCGTTAAAGACAAGGGTTACGCCAGGCCCGAACTGCTCGTAGACACCGACTGGCTACAGGACAGGTTGCTGGAGCCGAGAATTAAGCTGGTCGACTGCGGGGCCTGGGCGTCGTACACCCGCGCCCACATCCCTGGCGCGGTCGGCGTGAAGCGAGACCACTACTTCAAGGACGAGACGACTGGCAGCACGTTCATAGACGCGCCGGAGCAGTTCGCAGAAGAGATGGCGGGTTTGGGTATAGGCAACGACACACAGGTGGTCGCGTACGACGACTTTGGCGGCCTGTGGGCGGCGAGGCTGTGGTGGGCGCTCAACTACTACGGACATGAGAACGTTGTCGTCCTCGACGGCGGCTGGCGCAAGTGGCTGCGGGAGAAGCGGCCGATCACCGACACCAAGCCAGAGAGGGTCGAGGCCACGTTCACGCCGAAGGTCAACACGGCCTTACTCGCGACGGCCGAGCAGATCATGGCCGAGTGCGTCTCCGATCCATTGACTGACGGCCAGACCAAATCCGGACAAGTTTTGCTCGACGTAAGGTCTACAGGGGAGTACACGGGAGAGAACACCCGTGGGAACGCCCGGTCGGGCCATATGCCCGGCGCCACCCATTTGGAGTGGCTCAACTTCGTAACCGATGACGACATACGGGAGTTCAAGCCCGCCGCAGAGATCCGGCAGATGCTGGAGGCGGCGGGTGTGACTCCGGAACAAACAGTAACTACGTACTGACAGGGCGGCATCCGTGCGGCGCACGGAATGTTCACGCTGGCCCTGGCAGGCTACGACAAGGTAAGAAACTATGACGGCTCTTTCAAAGAGTGGGGCAATCGCGACGACACACCCATTATCATTTAGTGGGGCATCACCCAGCGGGTGGTCACCAAGTCGGCGCAGCCGGTTCGGCATAGCTCTGGCCCTGGCCCTATTGGCAGCGGCTACGCTGATGGGCGCGGCGGCCTGCGGCAACGATGATTCGGGCCAGACTGGCCCCTCGGGCGACTTCGCATTGGGCGAGCAAGACGCGCCCGTGCAGTCCGACGTCTCTTCAGACGGCGATGCTGGCGACGACGAGTCCTCGGTCATCGTTTCGGACGGCCCTGACACCCAGGGCAGCAGCGGCGACAACACGGCCAACCTGGCCTCGCTCAACAGGCTCGGCGGAGAGCCGTACCGGCCGGACCTCAAGAACACGTCCGGGTTCATAAACACCGAGCCGTTTAGCCTGGACGACCTTGACGGCCAGGTCATTCTCATCGATTTCTGGACCTATACCTGCATCAACTGCATTCGCACCCTGCCGTTCCTCAAGGACTGGCACGAAAAGTACGCTGACGACGGGCTGGTAATCGTCGGCGTGCATACCCCGGAGTTCGAGTTCGAGAAGGTAAAGGCGAACGTGGAGCAGGCCGCAGCCGAGTTCGGCATTACATACCGCATTGTTCAGGACAACGACTTCGGTACCTGGCAAAACTATGAGAACCGCTTCTGGCCAGCCAAGTACCTCATCGACCGCGACGGCTTCATCCGCTACACCCACTTTGGCGAAGGAGCGTACGACGAGACCGAGTCGATAATTCGGGAACTGCTGGCCGAGAACGGCGGATCGGTGACGCTCCAGAACGCCGACTACCTGCCTGAGCGAGAGTTCGACGAGGCGGCGTTCGCGGTGGACGGGGTGGAAATGTCGGTCACCCGCGAGCTATATGCGGGAACTCAGCGCAACTACAGCGCCCTCCAGTTCGGCGGCGGCGGCCAGCCTCCCTACGTCCGCCACGAGCAGTACTACTCACGGCAGGACCTGGCCATGGAGTACGCCGACCCCGGCCTTCACGAAAACCACTTCATTTACCTCAGCGGCCTGTGGACCAACGGCCCTGAGAGCCTCTTACACGCTCGCTCTACGGAGGCTTATGAGGACTACGTGGCGATCAAGTTCTACGGCACCAGCGCCCACATCGTGCTCGGCCTGCCCGCCTCCGGCGAGTCGTACGAAGTTAGGGTGACGATTGCCGACGCGCCCATTGCGCCCGACCACGCGGGTGAGGACGTCAAATGGGACGACGACGGCAACAGTTACCTCGTCGTGGATGAAGACCGGCTCTATCGAGTGGCCAAGACACCGCAGTTCGGTGGGTACGAGCTGAAGCTGTCGTCCAACTCCGACAAGTTCGAGTTCTTCGCCTTCACGTTCGGTGTGTTCAGCAATGCGCCCTAGTTTGACAGGCCTGACGCTGGTAGCAGCCGGTGCGCTCGGCCTGCTCGCGGCGGCTTGTGGGAGCGGCGACGAGGTGCCCATTTCGACGGTCGTAGAGGGTAATGTAGCCGCCGTCTCGGAACTGCCCAGGCCGGACGAGCACCAACTCATAAAGGGCCCGGCGAATGGGAATGGCTACAAGGCCATACTCGGAACTGACGATCTCAGCCCCGGCCGACACAGGATCGGGTTCGTGCTCACTTCTCCCCTGGGCGTGGTCAAGGAGCCTACCGTCTCTGTCACCCTTTACGCCGGGGAGTCCGGGTCCGCTGGCGAGACGTACGAGGCGAGTTACCAGCCCTGGCCCATCGCGTCCCGTGGGCTCCATACCGCCTATATGGAGTTCGCGGTTGCCGGACCGTACCGCCTGGAAATAGTTGTGCCGGTGGACGGTGGCGGCACCGAACTGGTCGAACTGGCATTCGACGTGGCGAAGGCGACGTCGGCACCGCAGGTCGGCGCGAAGGCCGTACGCAGCGTTACAAAGACGCTCGCCGATGTTGACGGCCCCACCGAACTGACCACCGGCTCGTTTTACGACGAAGACCTCTACCGGGTGACGCTGGCCGATGCTGTTGCGGCCGACGGCCCCGTAGTGGTGGTGTTCGCCAGCCCGGCATTCTGCATAAACGCGGTCTGCGGCCCCCAGGTCGATGTTCTCAGCGAACTGCAAGAAGCCTACGCGGGCAGGGCCAGCTTCGTGCACGTGGACCTGTACGAGAACCCGGAACTGATACAGGGTGATCTGAGCAACGCGACCATCGCTGCGGCAGTGCGCGAGTGGAACCTGCCCAGCAACGAGTGGACGTTCGTAATTGACGCAGACGGCGTAATTACGGCCCGCTTCGAAGCGTTCGCCACGTTTTCTGAGATAGAGCAAGAACTGGCGAAGCTTCTGTCTTAAGATTGCCTTAAAGCGCGACTAGCGGCCCGTAAAACCATGGGGAAGACAGGGCGCACCCCTGCTAGAATGGTGGCCTGGGACCGTTCCCGGACCACACGTTTTGGCTCACTCCACTCTCCCCGACGGCAAGTTCAACCGACTCTCGTTTTCCCGTATGCGCGAGGCGCTTATGCTTTGGTTTCGCGAGCAGGCGGACCTGGTGCCCCCGTACAGGTACTACGAGGGCGAGGTTTGGGGCAAGCATGTCGAAGGCGGGCTCTTTTACCTGGAACTGGACGGCGAAGCCGTCGAGGTGGACGCGGTGACCTACAGCGTCCTGGAGGTAGGTGAGACGGTGAAGGTTCGATATACCCGGCGGCTACGGGCCATCAGCATTGATCGCTTCCCGACCAACGGGGGGAATGGCGGCAGTGGCGGACTACTGAATTAAGGGCTCTCCGCGAACGGGGTTCGCTCTAGGGCTCTTCGGCTGTTGGCCTCATCGCTTCTGCGCTCGGCAGAGCCTCGCTCGTCAGGGCTTCTTCGGCTCTTGGCCTCATCACTTCTGCGATTATGATTCTGCTTCTTTTTCTTCGTCTTCGGCCTCGCCGTTCCCGTTTTTGGCTTTTAGTTCGTCATTGAGGGTTTTGGCGAACCGCTTGGCCGTACGGGCCATCTGTACAAGCCGCTCCTCTACCCTGGCGTGGATTGAGTCTGCGGGGTAGAGGCCATCTTCGCCTTGTTGCCCCGCCGGTACGCCTGTCAGCACCTCAATGCCCTCGTCGATGTGGGAGACGGCGTAGATGTGGAACTTCCCGTCTTTTACAGCCGTGACCACGCGTTCGTGCAGGACAAGGTTCTTGACGTTGTCGGACGGGATCATCACCCCCTGGGTGCCGGTCAGGCCGCGGGCCACGCACACGTCGAAGAAGCCCTCTATTTTCAGGCTCGCCCCGCCGATGGCCTGCACTTCGCCCGCCTGGTTGACCGACCCGGTCACGGCGATGCCCTGGTCGATGGGCGCGCCGGAAAGCTCCGACAGTAGTGCGTATATTTCGGTCGACGATGCGCTGTCGCCGTCTACCTTGCTGTAGGTCTGCTCGAAGCCGATGCTGGCCGATAGTGACAGTGGCTTCTCGGTGCCGTACTTGCCGTTCACGTAGCCCTTGAGGATTTGGAAGCCCTTGTCGTGAATGCGGCCGCTGAGCTTCGTCTCTC
>CAVOCN010000066.1:0-6969 GCA_963694205.1 Dehalococcoidia bacterium
TATCTGGTGCTCCACCCAGGGCCAGGCCGGGTGTGCCAATACGATTGTTAACCCTGGGAAGTTGGCCGCCACCTCGTCTGCCCAGGGAATGGGGCACGCCTGCTCCAGCGTCAGGCCCGCGCCGCCGGGCATACCAGCACCGGACGCTGCGAAGCCCGAATGGAAAATCACCGGCACGCCGTGGGCGACGCAGGTTTCGTACAGGGGGAAGAAGCGGCGCTCGTTGGGGAAGAAGTGCTGCTGCACGGGGTGCAGCTTCAGCCCCGACAGCTTCAGTTCACCCAGCGCCCGTTCCAGATCCGTCACCGCCGCATCGCCCTTGTGCGGGTCCACCGAGGCGAGGCCGACGAACCTGTCCGGGTAGGCAGCGACAATCCCGGCCGTGTAGTCGTTGCCGTCCGGCGTGTCACCGGTCGTCGTCTCCGAGTCCACCGTCAGAAGCACGCCGACCGTGTCCAGAGCTTCATAGCGGGCGGCCATCGCCGCCACGTCCTCTAGTGGCTCTTGTACTTTGAAAAACCGGCGCAAATTGCCCTCAATCTTCGACTCCGGCAACTCCGACCGCCGGGGAGGGTGGACGTGCATATCGATGGCTCGCATTCGCCTATTGTGCCACCCTCCGCGAGCCTGCGGCTCGCTCGTCAGGGCTTCTTCGGCTTATTGCCTCATCGCTTTGGCAATTCGCCGGGCTTACGGCTTCGTTGACACACCAAATTGGCGGCGGTACGCTCCCTCGGCGAACCCTTGAGACCGGGTTTCACGAGGAGAACACAATGACCGCCTACGCACGCTACAAAGACCAGCTCGACATCGAGATGGCCAACATCCGCAAGTCAGGCCTCTACAAAGAGGAAAAAGTAATCACCTCCGCCCAGAACCCCGACGTTCATACGACCGAGGGCGACCTGGTCAACTTCTGCGCCAACAACTACCTCGGCCTGGCCAACTCGCCCGAGGTGGAAGAGGCGGCCATGACGGCCATGCGCACCCACGGCTTCGGCATGGCGTCGGTGCGCTTCATCTGCGGCACCCAGGACATCCACCTGGAACTGGAAAAGCAAATATCGGACTTCATGGGGACCGAGGACACGATCCTGTACACCTCGTGCTTCGACGCCAACGCTGGCCTGTTCGAAACCCTTCTGGGTCCAGCCGACGCCATCATCTCCGACGCCCTCAACCACGCCTCCATCATCGATGGTGTGCGCCTGTGTAAGGCCACGCGCAAGGTCTACGCCCACTCCGACATGGCCGCGCTGGAAGAAAAGCTAAAAGAGACCGCCGACTCCCGGTTCCGCATGATAGCCACCGACGGCGTCTTCTCCATGCAGGGCGACCTGGCACTGCTTCCAGAAATCTGTGATTTGGCCGAGAAGTACGACGCCATGGTCATGGTGGACGACTCCCACGCCACCGGCTTCATCGGCCCGAACGGCCGCGGCACCGCCGAAGAACTGGGGGTAATGGACCGCATCGACATAACCACCTCGACCATGGGTAAGACCATCGGCGGTGCTTCTGGCGGCTTCACCACCGGGAAGCGCGAGATCGTCGCGTTCCTGCGGCAGCGCTCCCGGCCCTACCTGTTCTCCAACTCGCTGCCCCCGGCCATAGTGGGCGGGGCGTTCAAGGCCTTGCAAATTCTGCAAGATAGGCCGGAACTACGAGAGAAGCTGCACGAGAACACCCGCTACTTCAGGGCGGGAATTGTGAAACTGGGGTTCGACATCATCCCCGGCCCGCACCCCATCGTGCCGGTCATGATCGGCGACGAGATAAAGAACGTCGCCCTGGCGAAAGCCGTGAACGAGCGCGGCATCTTCTGTGTCGGTTTCTCCTTCCCCGTCGTGCCCAGGGGCGAGGCGCGCATACGTTTGCAGATGTCGGCGGCTCACACGCGTGAACAGCTCGACCGGGCGCTGACCGCCTTCGAAGAGGCGGGTAAAGAGCAGGGGATCATCTAACAATGAACATAGATCCTAACGAGCTAGAAGGCCGCGTCGCCATCGTCACCGGCGCGGGCCAGGGCATGGGGCGCGAGGTGGCCGGGCGACTCGCCGCCGCCGGTGCATCTGTGGTGATCAACGACGTGCGTCCCGAAGCCGTCGAGGCCGTGGCTGAGGAGCTTCGCTCCGGTGGCGCAGACTCCATAGGCGTTGCCGGGGACGTGACAGCCAAGGCCGACGTGGAGGGCGTGGTCAGGGCCGCGCTCGACCGCTACGGGCACGTAAACGTGCTGGTCAACAACGCCGGTGTACTGCGGCCCACCAAGGTCATCGACATACCCGAAGACGAGTGGGACTGGGTGGTTGCCGTCAACCTCAAAGGTACCTTCCTGTGTTCCCAGGCCGTGCTTCCTGCTATGCGCGAGGCGGGTTGGGGACGCATCGTCAACTTCTCGTCCACTGCGGGCAAGAACATATCCACCGTCGGCGGCGCGCACTACACCTCTGCCAAAGCTGGGATTTTGGGCTTTACGCGCCACTTGGCGAAAGAGGAAGCTGGTCACGGCATTACGGTGAACGCCGTCTGTCCAGGCCTCATCGACACCGAGATGGTGCGCAACACCATCGACGACGACCGCGCCAGGGCCTACACCGACTCGTTCCCCATTTCACGCATGGGCCAGCCCGCAGAAGTAGCCGAACTGGTCGCCTTCCTCGCCTCCGACCGGGCGGCCTATATCACCGGTGCATCCCTCGACATCAACGGCGGCGACCTCATGATTTAGTGGTCGTTCTGTTATATTGCCGCAACCCAGCTTGGAGGATCAGATGAACGCAGCCGAAATACGAGAACTCTTTCCCATAACCAAAAAACGTGCCTACATGTTCTCCGGGGGCATCGCCCCCGTGTCTGTAAGGCACGACGCGGCCATGAAGGCGCACCTGGACTGGCTCCGCAACGACCCAGACGATATGTACGCCAACGGGTTGGACGCCGACGCTTCCGACTGTCGCCGCATGTTCGCCCAGCTAATGGGCTGCGACGAGGGCGAAGTGGCCATCGTCAGCTCCACCGGCGAGGGCTCTTCCATAGCCATCGACCTCATCCCGCCGAGGCCCGGAGCAAACGTCGTTATGGACGACTTCTCCTACCCCTCGTCGGTCTTCCCCTGGCACCTGCCGCCGCACGAGGACGTAACCAAGCGCTTTGTGCATGCACGCGACGGCATCATGCATTTAGAAGACTTCGAGGCCGCCATCGACGAGAACACGCTGGCCGTCTGCGTCTCGCACGTCACGCCAATAGAAGGCTTCAGGCAGGACATAGCCGCGCTCGCCAAGATAGCCCATGCCAAAGGCGCGCTGCTCATAGTGGACGGGGCCCAGAGCGCCGGTGCCATGCACATAAACCTGCACGAGACCGACGTAGACTTCTACTCCTCGACCGCCATGAAGTGGCTGCTGGGCGCTGCGGGTGTGGGCTTCATGTACTCCGCCAAGCGACACCACGACCGGCTGCCTTCTCGCGCCGCTCACGAGGGCACCTACTCCTTCAACATCCACGACTTCAAGCTGCGTGACAACGCCAGGCGGTTCGAGCTGGGCATGCCCAATCTCATGGGCCTCGCGTTTTCCAAGCCCGGGCTGGAAATCCTCCTGGAGACCGACATGCACATGGTCGAGTCCCACAACCTCGGCCTGTCCGGACATGCCATCGCAGGCATGAAGGAGCGAGGCATGGAGGTGATCACCTCTGACGACCCCAAATACCGCATGGGCGTGGTTGCGGCCCTCCATGACGACGCCGAGGGTCTGTGGAAGTTCCTGCACGACCGGGAAGTGGACACCTACTACAGCGGCAACCTGTTCCGCATCGACCCGCACGTATTCAACAACCACGACGACGTGGACCGCTTCCTGGTCGGCCTGGATGCGTTCAACGCCAAGTAGTTATGAGCGACGCAACGAACGAAGCTACCGAGATGTGGCGCCACGTGTTGGAGGTGGGCCACCGCACGACCCTGTCGCACCTGCCCGGATCGTTACGCTGCACCCTGTGCGAAATGCCGTTCAATGGCGTGGGCGGTGTGGTCACACGCATAGCGGGCCGGGGCGTATCTCCCCAGAACCCGCACCTGTGTAACTACTGAGACGAAGTGTTGCCCCCGGGCGGGGCAGAGATCGAAATCGGGGTGATGTTCGCCGATATTCGCGGCTCAACTGCGCTCGCCGAGCGCATGGGGCCGCGAGACTTCGCCGGGTTGCTCGACACGTTCTACGCCATCGCATCCAAAGCCCTTGTCTCCCACAAGGGGGTCGTGGACAAGATGATCGGCGACGAGGTGATGGCCCTGTTCATCCCGTCACATGTCGGTGGCGACCTGAGCGAGGCCGCCGCGAACGCGGCCCGGGCCATCCTGAAGGCGGCCGCCAGGGAGAACATTCCAGTAGGCATCGGCCTGCACCGGGGCCAGGCCTACGTCGGTAAAGTGGGCACCGGCGATACTGGCGACTTCACCGCCGTTGGGGACACCGTCAATACGGCGGCCCGGTTGCAGGGGCAGGCTCAGGCCGGGGAGATCGTCATGAGCGAGGCGATCTACAGTTCCATTGCCGCCAACTACCCTGGGCTAGAGTCGCGCACCATCGAGGTCAAAGGCAGGGAGCAGCCGGTCGACATCCGTGTGCTAGGGCCCAGCTAGGAGAGTCGCGCCCTCAGGGCATCCAGTACGCTTGCTATCTCGGCATCGGTGAGCCGGACAAACGAGTGCGCGTTCACTTCGGCTTCGGTCATGGCCGTCGTCATCACGTCGTAGCCCACAGTCTTGTCGAAAAGCCACGTGTGCTCGGTGGGTTTGATGACCACTTCAGGGTTGAACTTCCAGCCTATGTCGTAGACTTTTTCTGGCTTTTTCCCCATGAAAACGAGCTTGCCGGTGTAGTCGCCGCCCAGCATGTACGCGTTGGGGCACAGGTAATGGACCTCCCACCCTCGTTCAGCCAGCGCATCAAGCGCATACCGGCCGAAGTCATTCGGGTGAATGGACGTCTCAATATTGATGTGCATGTGAGGCACGTCATCGCGAGCCGCAATGTCCAGGCCGTCGAGGAAATGGGAAGAGCCGAAATACTCTCTTAGCGCGGTTTCTTCCTCTGGCCCCACCGGGCGAAAATCGAAGTCCCGGTAGAACTCCTCAATGTAGAAGCTGTTCCACAGCAAAAGGTTGGACCCGTTCTCCACACCGTCGGCAGGTTCGAGGCCGACGTTCTCTTTGTATATCCAGTGCAGGTCGAAGTGAACCTTGCCCTGTGGCTCAATGCCGTGCAGCGCGCCGATACCCGGCCGTGGGCGTATTCGGTTAATCGGCCGAGTCAGGGGCCAGCCGCGTATGTCGAAGTAGCCGACGAGCGCGTCGTGGATCGACTCCGGATGCACCGACGTATGCACCTAGCCGTGCACGTGCGCGTTACGAGGGTCCGGGTCTTGCAGCATCGCCACCAGCCGTCGCCAGTGGTGAGAGCCCCCGAAGTAGTCCGTTAGTTCGCGGACGGCAGTTTGGTGGGTAATGGTCAATGCATTGCCCACCCGGCGGAGACGTTGATCGCCTGGCCCGTTATCGCCTGGGCTTTGTCCGAGGCGAGATACACAATGAAGTCGGCGACCTCTTTCGGCTCCAGTAGCCTTTTCTGAGGGACGTCGGGGAAGAAAACCTGCTCAAGCACCTCCTCGCGGTCGATGCCGTGGGCCTGGGCCAGCCCGTCCAGTTGCCCCTCGACAATTGCCGTTCTCGTCACACCCGGGCAGACGGCGTTGACCGTAATGCCGCCCTCCGCGACCTCTAACGCAAGGGACCGGGTAAGGCCGATCACCCCGTGTTTCGCGGCAGTATAGGCTGGTTTGAACTTGGCCCCCACCTTGCCCAGCGTTGAAGAAATGTTGATTATGCGGCCGCTCCCCTGGGGAATCATCGACCGAAGCGCCGCCTGGGAACACAAAAACGTGCCGGTCAGGTTAATGGCGATCAGCCGGTCCCACTGCTCTTCGGGGAACTCCAGTATCGGCGCGACGAACTGCACGCCCGCGCCGTTCACCAGTACGTCTACCCGGCCGAACTCCGTTAGGGTCCGGTCCACCATCTGCTCTGCGCTGGCCCGGTCCGTGACATCCACGGCGACAGCGAGACATCTCCCTCCAACGGCTGTCACTTCGTCCGCTACGCGGCCGGCCGTGTCTGGGTCGATATCGGCGACGGCAACCGCGACCCCCTCGGCGGCCAGTGCCAGGGCGACGGAGCGGCCTATGCCCCCGCCGCCGCCGGTAACGATCGCCGCTTTGTCTTGTCGTGTCACTGGGTTTGTTGCTCCTACTGTTTTAGGGCGGGTGGTTTTGGGGTGGTCGCGCCAGTCATTTCGCACACCATGGCCACTTCACTAATCAGTTCCTGTAGCAGGACTGGCTTGCTGAGCCAGGGCTGGCCCGTGCCGGTGAGGAAATCGTTCGTCCGTTGCGATACCGAATCCCCGGTCATGAACAGAACCCGCTGGGCCAGGTCGGGCCGGTCGCGACTGATCATGCCGAACAGGTCCTCTCCGTTCATTCCAGGCATCTTGAGGTCGAGGACAATGCAGTCGTAAGTCGAGTCCTGCATAAGAATTAACGCCTCTTGGGAGTTACGGGCGATATCTACCCTATAACCCTGGCGAGAGAGTGCGGCCAGGATGAGTTCCCGGATGTGAGGCTCGTCGTCTACCGCCAACACCCTGCCGGAGCCTCCGTCGGCCTCGCTTTGTGCGGGTGTCTGGCCCGTGTCAGATTGGGCACCATCTCCCTCCAGGCGAACCGGGATCTTGATATGAAAGCTCGTCCCTCCGCCCAGCCGACTCTCGACGGATATCTCCCCGTCGTGCTGGCGAACAATACCGTAGGCCATGCTCAGTCCAAGGCCGGTGCCCTTGCCGACCTCTTTGGTGGTGAAGAACGGATCAAAAACCCTGTTAACCACGTCGGGTGCGATGCCTCGTC
>CAVOCN010000067.1:0-6914 GCA_963694205.1 Dehalococcoidia bacterium
GATAGCGTCGGCGCCATTAGCTCGCGCCTCGACTACCTGGTAGGGGTCGAATATGAACTCCTTGCGCAGCACGGGAACGCCGCTGGCATGCGCGACCTTTGCCACTGTGGCCAGGTCGTCGATGCTGCCGCCGAAGTGGTCGGCGTTGGTGAGCACGGATATGGCGGCCGCACCGTTGCTGACGTAGGTACCGGCAAGCTGGGCAACGTCCATGTCGGGCCGCAGGTCGCCCTTCGTTGGAGAGCGTTTTTTTATCTCGGCGATGACCCGTATGTTCGCGCCGGTGAGCGCGCCGGCCATGTTCAGGGGCGCGGGCTGGTCTGCTGCGAGTCGCTCCAGTTCGGCGACGGGCACGTCATGCTTGAGGCGCTCGACCTCTTGCGATTTAACGGCCACTATTTGTTTGAGTATGTCCGGGGCGCTTTCGGATGTCATGGCTCAGTCCAGTGTCTTACTAAGTTCGACGAATTGTTCCAGCACCGACCCGGCAGCGCCTTTGTCGATGGAGCGGGCCGCTATGGCAACGCCCTCGGGCAGCGAAGCGGCCTTGTCGGCGGCGTACAGGGCTGCACCGGCGTTAGCCAGCACCACGTCCCGCGCAGGGCCAGGCGTGCCGGACAGCACGGCCCGGAGTACGGCGGCGCTCTCGTCGGGGCCATCGACTCGGATAGTGTCGGTGTTGATGCGGGAGAGCCCCAGTTCTTCGGGCGTGACGGTGTACTCGCGCACCTGCCCACCGGAAAGCTCCCACACGCGCGTATCGCCAGCGAGCGTTATCTCATCGAGGCCGCCCGCCCCGTGCACGACTAGTGCATGCTGCGAGCCGAGCAACCGGAGGACTTCGGCCATCTTGGGCGCGACGGCGAGGTCGGCGACGCCTATCAACTGGGAGAGAGCGCCCGCCGGATTCGTCAGTGGACCGAGAATGTTAAAGACGGTACGAATGCCGATTTCGCGCCTGGGTCCAGCGGCGAACTTCATGGACGGGTGAAAGCGCTGGGCGAACATGAAGCCGAAGCCCGTCTCGGCCAGGCAACGTTCGACGCTCTCGGGACCAAGGTCGATCTTCGCTCCCAGCGCTTCCAGTACGTCGGCGCTGCCGGAGCCGGACGACATGGCCCGGTTGCCGTGCTTGGCGACTTTGACCCCAGCGCCCGCGACCACAAACGCCGATGTGGTGGAGATGTTGAACGAGCCGGACGCGTCCCCGCCGGTGCCGCATGTGTCTACCAGAGGCCCCGTCGCGTTGACGTGCAACGACCGCTCGCGCATGACACGGGCCATACCTGCGATCTCTTCGGGCGTTTCGCCCTTTAGGCGCAGGGCCGTGACGAAGCTGCCGAACTGCGCAGGGGTCGCCGTGCCGTCCATGATCTCCGTCATGGCCTGCCCGGCCTGGCCTTCTGTAAGGTCGCGCCCGGCTACGACCGCTTCGATAGCGTCTTTAATCATGCCGTGCCCCCTGTTCCCAATAGCGGCATTTCCAAGAAGTTGCTCAGCAATTTCTTCCCGTGCTCGGTCTTGATCGACTCCGGGTGGAACTGGACGCCCTCGACCGGGTGGGACCGGTGGCGCACGCCCATTATTACGCCGTTGTCGGTCCACGCCGACACTTCCAGGTCGTCTGGGACTTCGGCGCGATCTATGGCGAGGCTGTGGTAACGGATGGCCTCGAACGGGCTCGGCAGCCCCGAGAAGACGCCCCGGCCGTCGTGGTTAATGAGCGAGGTCTTCCCGTGCATTATCTCGCCCGCCGAGACGATGGTGCCGCCGTACGCCTGGCCGACGCACTGGTGGCCCAGACAGACGCCCAGCACGGGGATTCGCGAGCCAAAATGCCTGACCAGATCGAGCGAGATGCCAGCATCTGACGGCGTCTTGGGACCGGGAGACACGACGATGCGCTCGGGTGCCATCAGGTCGATCTCTTCCACCGTGGTCTTGTCGTTCCTGACCACTTCGACCTCGGCACCGAGTTCGCACAGGTACTGGTACAGGTTGTAGGTGAACGAGTCGTAGTTGTCGAGTAGCAGGATCATCGGCCCATCCCTCCGGCGTGACCCGCATCTGGGGCGTGGCCCTGGTCCAGGTCATTGGCGGCTTCGCCTTGGTCCCGTACTCGGGCTTCGCCTTGGACCTCGGCGAGCGCCTTCATTGCGCTGGAGGCCTTGTTGATCGTCTCTTCGTACTCGGACGCTGGCACGCTGTCGTAGACGATGCCGCCACCGGCCTGGATGTGGGCGACGCCGTCCTTCATGACCATGGTGCGCAGGGCGATGGCCGTGTCCATGTCCCCCGACAGGGAGAAGTAGCCGACCGCGCCGGAGTAGGGGCCTCGTTTTACCGGCTCCAGTTCGGCGATTATCTCCATTGCCCTAATCTTGGGCGCGCCGGAAACGGTGCCCGCCGGGAAGCAGGCGCGCAGGGCGTCGTAGCAGGTCATGCCAGCTTTGAGCTTCCCCCGTACGTGGCTGACTATGTGCATGACGTGGGAATAGCGCTCTACGTCCATCAGTTGGGTCACTTCAACCGAACCCGGCTCGCTCACCCGGCCAACGTCGTTGCGCCCCAGGTCCACGAGCATTATGTGCTCGGCGCGCTCTTTTTCGTCCGCCAGCATTTCGGCTGCCAGTTGGTCATCCTCTTGCTCATCCGCTCCCCTGGGCCGGGTACCGGCGATGGGGTGGTAGTCGATTTCGCCGTCCACACAGCGCACCAGCATTTCGGGGGACGAGCCGATTATCTGGAAGCCGTCCAGGTTCAGATAAAACATATATGGCGACGGGTTGATGCCGCGCATGGCTCTGTACACGTCCAGGGGGTCGGCAGACGTGGCCGTGCTGAAGCGCTGGGAAAACACGACCTGTATGCAGTCACCGGCGACGATGTACTCGGTAATCTTTTCCAGCGCCGCCTCGTAGTACTCCCGACTCATGTCGGACGTTACCGGCACTCCGGCTATTTCGAGCGCTTCGGAGCCCGCCGGGGTTTTGGCAAAGTCCGTGTTTTGCGGGGGCGCAACAGGCGCAGAGGCCGGAAGCGGCCCACGCAGGCGCTCGGCGATTTCGTCGATCTTGCCCACCGCTCGCTCGTATGCCGCCGCGACATCGCCGTCCAGACGGGCCTGGCTGACTATGCGAATGCGGTGCCGGACATGGTCGAAAACGAGGTACGTGTCGCACATCATGAACACCGACTCGGGCAGGCCCAGCGGGTCGAGGTCGGGCGACGGGAGTTGCTCGAAGTGACCGACGGACTCGTACGACAGGTAGCCGACTGCTCCCCCGTCGAAGCGGCTCGACTCGTAGCCAGGGACGACCTTTAGCCTCGCGAGTGCGTTTTCGATGGGCCCGAGAGGGTCCACAGGGCCGCCGGGCTGGCCGGGGCCGGTCTTGATGATGTCGTACGGCTCGGTGCCTATGAAGCTGTAGCGGGCGATGCGCTCGCCGCCCTCGACGCTCTCCAGCAGGTACGAGTAGCTGCCTTTCGCCACCTTGAGGTACGCCGATACGGGCGTTTCTAGGTCGGCGTTAATTTCGCGAGATATGGGCACGACGTTGCCGTCGACGCCCGTCTCTTTGAGCGCCAGGACTTCGTCCAGGCTCGGGCTATGGGGTTTTGCGTGCGTCATTTGGCTCTACGGGTGAAGCCCACCCGCTCCTTAACTTCGTCCAATTTTGGCTCGGCGAACTCTCGTGCGGCGTCCGCGCCCAAAGCGAGCAGCCGGTCCAGCTCGTCGGGCGCGGCCATCAGTTCGGCGTAACGCGACGTGATCGGCGCCAGCGCCTCGATGACGACTTCGGCCACGCGCACCTTCAGGTCGCCGTAGCCCCGGGCGTCCGCGAAGTCGGCTTCTACTTCATCCGGAGCTTTGCCGGTGACGACACGGTAGATGCCCAGCAGGTTGTTCACGCCCGCCTTGTCTGGTTCGTCGGAAAAGCGGATCTCGTTGCCCGAGTCGGTGACGGCCCGTTTGAACGAGCGGGTTATCTCTTTCGGGTCGTCGAGCATGCGCACGGCGTGGCCGCGGATGTGGGCGAAGCTCTTGGACATCTTCGCCGTCGGGTCGTCCAGGCCCATTACCCGCGCGCCCGCTTCGGCGATTACCGGCTCGGGCACAACGAAGGTGTCGCCGTAGACGTGGTTGAAGCGCTCGGCAATGTCGCGGGCAAGTTCTATGTGCTGGCGCTGGTCCTCGCCCACCGGCACCTCGTCGGTGTCGTACAGCACAATGTCGCCCGCCTGCAAAACGGGGTAGTCGAGCAGGCCGACCGATATCCGCTCCTGGTTGCGGGACTTCATCTTGTACTGGGTCATGCGCTCCAACCACCCGACGGGGGTGACGCAGTTCAGTATCCAGGCCAGCTCTGCGTGGGCCGACACGTGGCTCTGCACGAACAGCGTGCTACTCGCAGGGTCGATGCCGCAGGCGAACAGCATGGCGGCCAGCGAGCGGGTCTGTGCGCGTAGCTCGTCTGGCTCCTGCTTAACGGTGATGGCGTGCAGGTCAACGATGCAAAAGTAGTTGGTGCGGCTCGCCTGACCCGCGGCCCAGCCCTTTACCGCGCCCAGGTAGTTGCCAAGCTGCATGTCGCCCGACGGCTGGATGCCCGAGAAAATTCTCTTCTTATCTGGCATGTGGTGCCCCCCAAATACAAAGACCCGTCCTGGTTAGGGACGGGTCTTTAAGAAAATCCGCGGTGCCACCCATGTTCCCCGGCGCGTACGTCGGGGCACTCATAGCGGGCATTATTAACGGTGCCCATTCCGGCCTGCCCTACTCACCTCTTAACATTGGCGCACCCCTGGTGTTTCTGGGGTGTGCCTGCCATAAGGGTTCGGGCGGCGGCTCCCGGGTCCATTCGGTTCCTGCGCTCGGCGTCGGTTCACAGCTAACCCGACTCTCTTTGCCGTGCTGGGGACTTACTACTCCCGTTCTCAGCCTTTGTATATTTTTTAAGCTAATTTTCAGTATAGACACGCCTCCAAGCGGCGGTCAATTAGCTTTAAGCCTCGTCTGCTAGCTTTAACTCTCGTCTGCTAGCGTCCCGGCCTGGGCCCAACTGTCTTTGGAGACCTCTTCGAACACGACTATTGTGGCGTCACGGGGGGTCCCGATGCGCTCGAAGGAGTCGGTTATCTCTTTGGCTAACTGGGCTTTCTGGTCGCGCGTTCTGCCCGGCCACATCTCTACTTTTACTATCGGCATATCTTTTACCCCTCACGCTGCTCGTCTCTTCCCAAGCATCGACTTGGACGTCGCTCAGTTTAGCACCGGGGCCAGTGGCCCTTAACGGGCCCAACAGCACCTTTGATTCACCGGTTTCGGCCGCTAACATGGTCGCTCGATGAACGTAGAACGCTTCAGGTCTCCCGTCCTTATTGCTGGTGTGCTGGTTTTTCTCGGCGCGCTCGTCCTCTATCTAATCACTGTCGCTCCCTCGCTGAGCTTTGGTTGGCGCGGGTACGGCACTGACGGCGGGGAGTTGCTGGCGGCCGCCAACGGCTGGGGCGTACCGCACCCGCCGGGTTACCCGACCTACACGATTTTGCTGAAGGTCTTTGCGTCTATTTTCGCGGTGGGCGACTACGCCTTCCGGGGAAACCTGATGTCGGCGTTTCTCGGTTCTACTGCCGCGCTGTTGATATATGCCACCGGCTACCGGGTGGCTCGGGCGCTGTCGCCGGGGTCTTCTGAACTGCTCGCCGCCGCCGCCGCCGCACTGGGGGCAGCAGTCGTGGCGGTGTCGCCGCTTTTCTGGTCGCAGTCCGTAATCACCGAGGTGTACGCCCTGAACGCGGCGTTCGTAGCGGCGCTCCTGTATCTCGCAGCCAGGGTGAGCCTGGCACCTGGGGCTGGAGCTGGCGATGACGAAGCAACCGGGGATCCAGCCGAAGACACCCTGCGACGTGACCTGGCCCTGTACGGGCTAATGCTGGGGCTGGGGTTAGGTAATCATCTAACGCTACTGGCGGTAGCAGTCGCGACCCTGTACTGGATGATCGCGTCGCGGGGTTGGCGAACGCTGCTCACGCCCTGGCTCATCGGCCCCGCAGCGCTGGGAGCGGCGGTGTACATCTACCTGCCCATTGCCTCTGCCGGGGGACCGGCGATCAACTGGGGGAACGCGACCGGCCCGGGTGGACTGGCGTGGATGATGTCCGGTCGGCCCTACCAGGACTACCTGTTCGGGACACCGGTCGCCGGGCTGCCGGACAGGCTGATGGCCTGGCTGGAGTTCATCTTCATTCAGTTCAACCCGCTGGGCATATTCGTCGGGCTGGTCGGACTGTGGACGCTAAAAGCCTCAATGCGCCCACTGGCAATTGCGCTGGTGGCCATATTCGCGCTGGTGTCCATTTACACCGTTAGCTACAACGCCTTCGACTTCCAGGTCTTCATGCTTCCGGCGTTCATGGCGTTCGGGCTGTCCATTGGCATTGGCACGTTCTGGCTGGCGTCGGACTGGGTGCCCAGGGCAATCGCGGCCGCTCCATTCTCGAAAAAGACGAGGGCCGACGTACTCTCGTACAACCCCATTTTTTTCCTGATCACACTGGCGTTCGTGCTTATGCCGGTAATCGGCCTGGCACTCAATTTCTCGGGGCAGGACCTGAGCGACGACCGCTCGGGCATTGAGCACGGTGAGAGCCTGCTCAATAAGCTGCAATCCGACTCGCTGGTGTTCACGGTGGAAGACGACGACTCGTTCTCGCTGTGGTACCTGACGCTGCTGGAGCAACAGGAACGAAACGTGGCGGTTATTGTGTCCCCTCTGCTCCAGTTCGAATGGTACGCAAAGAACCTGAAAGACACCTACGGGGACCGCATACCAGACGGCCTGACCCAGGACATAGACGCCGACGTGGCGGCCATAGCCGCACTGAACTTCGAGGGAGGAAGACAAGTCTAC
>CAVOCN010000068.1:0-6885 GCA_963694205.1 Dehalococcoidia bacterium
AGGCGGTCGCCGACATGCGCAATCAGCACCCCGTGGACGCTCTTTGCGACTTGCTCATTGACGAACAGCTCCGGGTGTCGTTCAAGGCGCACACCATCGATGCCCGCATCATCCCCGACCTCATCGCGCACCCCCTGTACATGGTGGGCACTGACGCGCTGCTTATAGGCGACTTCCCGCCGCCGATGGGCTACGGCAGCTTCCCGGTCATCCTTTCGGAGATTGTCCGTGAAGAGGGCAAACTGCCGTTGACCGAAGCCATTCGCAAGATGACTTCTTACCCGGCGTTCCGGGTCGGCATTCCCGACAGGGGCCTGATTAAAGACGGCTTCAAAGCCGACCTGACCATTTTCGATTACAACGAAATTAAAGCCCACGCGACGCTGCAAAAACCGAAAGAGCTTTCCACCGGCGTTGAGTATGTGATCGTCAATGGCACCGTGGTCATCGACAAGGGCGAGCACACCGGCGCATTGCCCGGCCATGCGCTGCGTAAGGGTGGGACGAGGAAGGGTGCGTGAGGACTAGGGCGCGTTAGGGCACCCTGAGATAGATGCCATGAGATTGAAGGCGATGAAGAAGTTCCGGGGCGTTCTCGCGCTGGCGCGACTGGAATGAAGACCGACCGCCCTGTATTGTTTTAACCGTGAATCAAGATCAACTAATGCGGTTTCTGGACAGCCCCCTTTCGTGGGGACTGGTGGGCTTTTTTATCGGGCTTGGCCTGGGCGCGAGTTCCGGCTCTGTCTGGCCGCTCGGCATTGGACTGCTGGTCTACATTTACTACTTGAGGGGTCACGGCCCTGCCCGGCCCGCCACTGAAACTAAGCTGATTACCTCCGGCCCGTTGTTCCTAATTACCTGGGTATTTGGATTCGTCGTAAACGGGTGGGCTTTCTAGGCCGAACCCCATTCCTGTCGATCTTTTCGTTACCTGTGTCGTAGATCGGCTCTACCCCGAGGTGGGGGAGGCTACGGTTCGAGCCCTGCGGAAACTGGGGGTTCCGGTACGGTTTCGCGAGGCCCAGACGTGCTGCGGCCAGCCCGCGTTCAACTCCGGTTTCTGGGACGATGCAAAGCCGTTGGCCCGTAAGTTCCTCGATCTGTTCGAAGACGCGGACACTGACCAGATAGTGGTGCCTTCGGGCTCATGCGCGTCGATGATTCGTGTGTTCTACTCCGAACTGTTCCAGGACGACCCTGCCGACCTGGAACGGGTTAAGAAGGTTGCACCAAAGGTATTCGAACTTTCCGAGTACCTCGTTGACGTGCTCGGCGTCCCCGGTGATACGGGGTTCCCGGAAAACGCCGATGCTCCCGAGGTCTCCGTTACGTACCATGACGCCTGCCATTTGACCCGCGAGCTGGGTGCGGCGACGCAGGCCCGCGCCATCCTCAATGCACTGCCGGGCGTCGAACTTACCGAGTTGGACCAGTCGGAGGTGTGCTGCGGCTTCGGGGGGACGTTCGCGGTCAAGTACGCGGACATCTCGGGTGCCATGCTCAAAGACAAGGTCGAGCGTATAGACGCCTCTGGGGCAGATGTGGTGACGGCGTGCGACGCAAGCTGCCTTATGCACATAGGCGGCGGCCTGGAGAAGCGCTGCTCGAAGGTGCGCCCGAAGCACCTTGCCGAGCTAATTGACGAGGCGCTGCCATGAAAGTTAAAACCAGGGACTTTAACAAGGGCGCGGCGGTCGCCATACGCGACGAAAAAGTACAGAAGAGCCTGCTGGGTCTGTACAACGGCTTCCACAAAGCGCGCATTTCGGCCGCGGCAGACACGCCCGACTGGGAATTGCTGCGCGAGCGAGCTCGGCAGGTGAAGAACCGGACCATCGCTAATCTGGACTACTACCTAGAGAGCTTCGAAAAGAAGGTCACCGAGTTGGGCGGAGTTGTCTATTTCGCCCCCGACGCCGCTGCGGCCAGCAAGTACGTGCTCGACCTGGCAAAGGCGAGGGGTGTGCGAACGGTCATTAAGGGCAAGTCGATGATCTCCGAGGAGATGGGGCTCAATGAACAACTCACCGAGGCAGGAATCGAGCCGGTGGAGACGGACCTTGGTGAGTACGTAATTCAACTGGCTGGAGAGACGCCGTATCACATAGTCGCCCCGGCTATTCACAAGGACCGCCACGACGTTTCCAAGCTGTTCCAAGAGAAGCTTGGAACGCCCCATATTGAGGATATTGAGGGCCTTGGTAAAGAGGCAAGGGAGCAGCTTCGGGAGAAGTTCATCATCGCCGATATGGGCATTACCGGCGCCAATTTTCTGGTCGCAGAGACGGGGACGCTGGGGCTGGTGACCAACGAGGGCAACGGGCGCATGGCAAGCTCGATGCCGCGTATTCACGTGGCCCTCGCTGGTATGGAGCGTGTGGTGCCGACGATGGAGGACATGAGCATGTTCCTTCGCCTGCTCATCCGCTCGGCTACTGGTCAGCGAATAAGCAGCTACGTGACACTCGTCAATGGCCTCAGACGCCCGGCTGATGAAGACGGCCCCGAAGAGTTCCACGTCGTAATTGTGGACAACGGCCGCTCGCGAATGCTCGCTGACCCAGAACTACGAGAGGCGCTCAACTGCATTCGCTGCGGGGCCTGCCTGAATGCCTGCCCGGTGTACCGCAAGGTGGGCGGCCACTCCTACGGCTACGTCTACCCCGGCCCCATCGGCGCGATTGTCACGCCCATGCTCACCGGACTGGGCGACGCGAAGGATCTGCCGTTCGCCTCCAGCCTGTGCGGTGCCTGCAAAGAGGCCTGCCCGGTGAAGGTGAACATTCCGCGCATGCTGCTGGCCCTGCGTCGTGACCTGACCGACGGGAAAAAGAACCCCGCAGACAAGCGGTCAACACTCGCCGAGCGACTGTCGTTCAAGGCCTGGCGGGTGCTGTTCGGCAGCAATGCGCTGCTGGGGCTGTCCACGCGAATTGGTCGGCTGATGCAGGTGCCACTGGTGCGCAACGGTGCGATCCGCTGGCTGCCGGGGCCGCTAGGGGGCTGGACGCGTCACCGCACGCTCAAGCCGTTGCCGAGGTCATCTTTTCGGGACCGGTGGGCCGATCATTTGGCCGATGACCCGGCCAATCACATAGGAAACGACGATAGTTCAGGACGCCAGCAGTGACGTCCAAGTGACATCCAGTAGAGAGAGCTTTTTCGTCGGGTTACGCTCGGCCCTGGCTTCAGGCGCCGACGCAGGGGATACGCCCCGGCCTGAGCCATTTCCCACGGACGAGGAAGTGATGGCCCGCGCCGTTGCGATTCAAAATCTGATCGCCGAGCAGGCAACCGAACTCATGGACGAACTGGCGGCGGCTGGCGAAGCCGGGGGCTGGGTGGTGCACAGGGCCACGAATGCTGAACAAGCACTGGGGCAGGTAGTCGACATTGCGCGCGGCCTGGGGGTTACCTCGCTCGTGCGATCCGACCACCCCGTGCTCGCGCGACTCGGCGTCGACGGGCCCCTGAGCGCCGACGGCATCGACGTGACGAAGATGGCCCGAGACGACGCAAAGGACTTGGACGACCCCTCATCACACCGTGCTGCGGCGATCGACGCGGGGCTGGGACTGACGGGAGCCGACTACGCCATCGCAGAGACGGGCTCGGTTGTGCTGGCAGCGGGGCAGGGGGTGAGCCGCATCGTGTCTCTCGTACCCCCCGTACATGTGGCAGTAGTAGAGAGAGGGTCGGTGGTGCCGAGCCTGGACGAGCTATTCACGCTGCTGCGCCGGGACTACGGCGAGCAGGACTGGGCCAGCTACGTAAACATCATCTCCGGGCCCAGCCGCTCGGCCGACATTGAGTACACGCTGGTTACGGGAGTACACGGCCCCGGTGAGGTGCACCTCGTCTTGCTCGACGAGGGCTAAAAGCCGTTTATTCGCGAACCGGCTCTGAGCGTTCGCATGACCTGCTCGGTGGAGTCGGTGATGAGCTCGGCGACGTTGGTCGAGGCCTCTTCTAGCGTCATGGGCCGGTTGGTGATGGCGAAGGCGGCGTCGATGCCGTGGTCGTGCACTTTTCGGAAGTCAGCGCCCAGCGAACCGGAGATACCCACTACTGGAATGCCTCTGTCGTCGGCCAGTTTTGCCACGCCAATAGGTGCCTTGGAAAAGACGGTCTGGAAGTCCATCTGGCCCTCGCCTGTTAGCACAAGGTCGGCGCCTTCCAGCTTTTCCCTGAAGCCGACTGCCTCCAGCACGATGTCTACCCCTGGCCGCAGGCTTCCCCCCAGGAACGCGACCATGCCCGCTCCCAGGCCACCGGCGGCACCGGCGCCCGGCATGTGGTTCACTTCTACGTCGAGGTCGCGGCGGGCGACGTGGGCGAAGTGGCGCAGGGCGGCGTCTAGCTCTTCGACCTGCTCGGGAGTGGCACCCTTTTGAGGGCCATAGACGGCCGAAGCGCCCTCGGGGCCGCACAGGGGGTTGTCCACGTCGCAGGCGATTTCGAAGGTCGACTCTTTCGCGCGCGGGTCCAGCTCGGACACGTCGATACGGTGCAGCTTCTCCAGTGCCGCACCACCCCGGTCAATGTCGTCCCCGGATGCGTCGAGCATCTTGATTCCCAGCGCCTGGGCCATGCCGGCCCCGGCGTCGTTGGTGGCGCTTCCGCCGATGCCGATGATGAAGTGCCTATACCCTGCATCAAGGGCCACTCGAATGGCCTCGCCCAGGCCGTAGGTCGTGGCCTTCAGAGCGTTTAGCTTCGTGGGCTTTAAAAGCACCAATCCTGAGGCCCGGGCCATCTCGATGACCGCTGTGCGGCCGTCGCCCATTGCTCCCCAGTCGGCGTTGACTTTCTTGCCCAGCGGGCCGGTCACTTTGGTGGTTTCCACCCGGCCGTCGGACACCTCGACCAGTGTTTCTAGAGTCCCGTCCCCGCCGTCGGCGATGGGCACCAAAACCGTCTCGGCGTCTGGCACGACTGCCTTAACCCCCGCCTCCATGGCGAGGGCGGCATCCAGCGCGGAGATGCTGCCTTTGAATTCCTGTGGTGCGATTAATACCTTCATTAGACTCCGCTCTCTTCGTTCGCTCTAGGGCTCTTCGCGCAAGCGTTCATCACTTATGCAATTAACGGTTTAGCCATTCGGCGAGGTCTAGACGGTTCTTGTCCAGCCAGGCGATGTTAAGACGGATCTTTTCCAGCGACTGCCGTACCGTCCTCTCAGCAGCTGGAGTGGGGTTGTCGGTGAAGAACTTCTGCACTTCTTCCAGCCTGTCCTGGGTCGTAAAGCCAGAGGTAGTTTCGACGAGATACATGAGCCCGAAGCCGCCCTCGCCGTAGCGACGATGGACTTCGTCCCAGTGCTCGCGCATGAATTGCCAGGCGATGTCCCGGCCCTTGCCCGACATGGCGGTGCGGACTATTACGCCGATGGCCTCGTGAGTCCTGACGCGGTCTGTGAATGAACGGTTCAGGGTTTCCAGGGCGAGGTCGGGCTGTTCGAACTGGGTTAGACCGGCGAGCAGTCGCACCTGTTCTTCTTGTAACTCGGCCTTGCCGTGCACGTCCCACATGGCGTCGTATGTGCTGGCGTCTCCGGACTTCGCCGCCAGGGCAAAGACGGCCCGCCTGAGATCGGCTGGGACGGCGGTCGGGTCTTCCACGTACTCGCTGAACTTGCCCGACGCTTCGCTCAGTGTCGTGTCGTCGCCGTGAGAGCCTAGCGCCAGTAGCACGTTCGCCCTCAAAAGAGCTTGCAGGTGGCCTTCGCCAGCTACAGGTCGCCAGCCCACGGCGGCACCGATTGGCGCGAGAAGGTTTCTTGAGTAGGCCTGGAACGCCTCGTGAGATGGCTCACCAGAGAGCAAGTTACCCAGGGCGGAGAGGCTGTCGGTGACGCTGGCCCACACTGCCTGGCTCGTCTCGCCCTCGTAGTGGCGGGCAAGTTCGAGAAAGTCGGTGGCTGGCAGCATGCCCGCCCGGCACAGGGCGAAGGCGTCGTCCGCCAGGCCCAGACGGTCGCCCGTCGAAAGCTCGCCGGACTCAATAGCCCCGGACAGACGCTCAAGTTCTGCGGCCGGGTACTTAACCCGGTAAAAGCCGGTCTGTTCGGGGTTCACCTTTAGCCAGCCAGGATCGGCGTCGATGACGGGAGGCAGGGTGACGCGGCGTTCGGTCATGAGAGTGGCTGCGCGGGAGTGGGAGTGCGAGGCGATGGCCAGGGGGACCTGCCACACGGCGTCGTCGCCAGTCTCGCCGGTCTCGGCGCCCAGCACGGCCTCGTAGGTGAAGCGCCGCTGGGTAGCAGAGACTGTGGCGCCCTCGTCGCCTCGATTGACGGCAATTTCGACGAACGGGTAGCCGGTTTGCTTGGTCCAGCTATCCATGATTTCGCCCACCGGCTGGCCAGATGCCTCGCCCAGAGATGACCACAGGTCGGACGTGGTCGCGTTGCCGTGAGAATGCTTTTGCAGGTAGGAGTTGATGCCTGCCCTGAACGAGTCTTCGCCTATGTATGCCTCCAGCATGCGAATGACGGACGCGCCCTTGGAGTAGCTGATGGCGTCGAACAGTTGGCCGATTTCGGCGGGGTCGTCGACGGCCTGCTCTATGGGGTGGGAGTTCTTCAGGCCGTCCAGCCTCAGAGCCCGGCCTGTGTCGTCGACGAGAAACTGGTTCCACTTGTCCCACTCGGGGTACAGGGCGTCTACAGCTTTGTCGCCCATCCAAGACGCGAAGCTCTCGTTCAACCACAGGTCGTTCCACCAGGCCATGGTTACCAGGTCGCCGAACCACATGTGGGCCATTTCGTGAGAGACGATCTCGGCTACTAGCTGCCTGGTACCGGCAGAACTCGAATTCTCGTCAACCAGGAGAGTGGGCTCTCTGTACGTTATGCAGCCCCAGTTTTCCATTGCCCCGGCG
>CAVOCN010000069.1:0-6707 GCA_963694205.1 Dehalococcoidia bacterium
AGGAAGAGGAGCCGATCCCCAGTCCTCAGATAACGGTTTTGGAGAGCGACGACAACTTTGGTAAGTTCGCGGTCGAACCGCTTGTGCGTGGCTATGGCGTCACGCTAGGCAACCCGCTGCGACGCATCCTGTATGGGTCGCTCGAAGGTACGGCGATTACCTGGGTGAAGATTGACGATGTACTGCACGAGTACACCACCATTCCCCACGTCAAAGAAGAGGTTTCCGAATTCCTCCTCAATGTTAAGGGGATCCGGCTCAAGTCCGAGGTGGACAGGCCCGGCAAGCTCCGGCTGGAGGTTTCCGGCCAGGGTGAGGTGAGCGCGGCGGACATTATGGCTTCCTCAGATTTCGAGGTGGTTAACCCCGAGCTGCATCTGGCCAGCCTTGCGTCCAACCAGTCCAAGCTGTCGGTGGAGTTCAACGTCGAGCCCGGCGTTGGCTACAAAAAGGCGGCACTGGGCGAAGATTTGCCCATCGGCGTACTGCCGGTGGACGCTATCTTCACCCCCATTCGCAAGGTCAACTACGAGGTCGAGCCCACACGGGTTGGCCAGCGGACGGACTTTGAACGCCTGGTGCTGGAAGTGTGGACTGACGGTTCCATTTCACCGGTGGAGGCGGTCAAGCAGGCCGCCAACATTCTGATAACTCACTTCTTCCTGTTTACCAACGCCCAGGAGGGCGAGGCCGGAGGAGTGGAGGGACCGCCGATTACACTGAGGATATCGCCGGAGCAGTACAACATTCCGGTCGAGAGGCTCGAACTCTCTTCCAGGACTCTCAACTGCCTGAAGCGAGCCGGTATCGACAAGGTTGGACAGCTTCTTTCCATGAAGCCGAGCGAGCTTTTGCAGATTCGCAACTTCGGAGAGAAGTCGCTGACTGAACTTAATGAAAAACTGACTGAGATGGGACTTCCCCTGCCGGAGTCTGGCGACGCTGAGCCCAGTGACTCCGAATCGGAAGATTCGGAATCGGGCGAGACAGCATCGGAAGACTCGGCAGATGGGTCGGAAGCCGCGACCGCCGTGGACGATGGCGCCGCCGTCACAGACTCATCTGGGGATTCCCAGGAGGACTAAATTGAGGCACCAAGTAGCCGGTTCAGCACTGGGAAGGCCCACCGCACATCGCATGCTTATGCTGCGAGGGGCGGTGACCGACCTTCTGCGCTATGAATCACTGGAGACGACTCACGCCAAGGCGAGACAGATCCGCCGTCTGGCCGAAAAGACCATCACTCGTGGCAAGAAGGGCACGCTGCACCAGCGCAGGCTGGCGGCAGCGTTCCTGACCGACGAGTCGGTCGCGGAAAAGCTCTTCAAGTACCTGGCTCCCAGGTACGCTGACCGCCCGGGCGGATACACGCGAACGGTCAAGACGGGCATGCGCAAGGGCGACGCAGCCCCCATGGCCATTATTGAACTGATTCCTTAGTTCGACTCTGGGGTGGGCAACACCACCCCGAGGGCTTGGTGAGGCTTGCATTAACAATTGAATACGATGGTTCCCGATACAGCGGGTTCCAGTACCAGACCAATGCACCGTCGGTACAGGCCGAACTGGAGGGCGCGATTGAGCGCCTTACCGGCGAGAAGGTCCGGATAGCCGGAGCGGGCCGGACCGACGCCGGTGTACATGCCGCAGGTCAGGTAGTGGCTTTCGATACGGGGTCGGACCTGCCAGCCGAAAGGTTCGCGGCCGGGATGAATTTCCACCTGCCCAAGGACGTGGCGGTGAGAAGTGCACACCGGGTGCCCGAGGGTTTCGACCCTCGAAGGGCGGCGGTGTCTCGCTGGTACGCCTATACGCTGCTAAACCGGGCGACCAGGTCGCCCTTGGGTGAGCGCTCGGCGGTTGTGGTCAAACAACCTCTGGACATCGGCCTGATGAGGAAGGCCTCGAAGCTGATGGAGGGGACTCACGACTTCGCCAGGTTCGCAGGTCCCTTGGAGCGGCCCGATGCGAGCACGGTGAGGATCGTTAATAAGATCGATATAAAAGTCGATGGAGAGATAATTGAAATAAACGTGGACGGAAGTGCCTTCCTTCCACACCAGGTAAGGAGAATGGTCGGAGCCCTCGTGGATGTCGGTCGCGGCAAGATGACCGCCGCCGAGGTTGCCAGCCTGATTGCTGGACACGACACGGGAGCCGTAGCCCGCTCCATGCCGCCGCAAGGGCTGAGCCTGGTACAAGTTAGATACCCAAAGCAGTTGGGACTGGGGCCAGATGCCCTGGGCAACGCCGCTGCGAACAAGACGATAGGCTAGAAAAATACGATGACGACGAGATTGAAACCGCATAACGTCAAGCAGTCGGACCTGACCGCCGAGTGGCACGTGATCGACGCGCGAGACAAGACCCTGGGTCGGCTCTCGAGCGAGATTGCCACGCTGCTACAGGGCAAGCACAAGCCGACCTATACGCCTCACCTGGCGTCGGGCGACTTCGTGGTGGTGGTGAACGCCGACAAGTTCCGGGTTACTGGCAACAAGCTGGCGAACAAGATGTATTACCGCCACAGCGGGTACCACGGCGGACTTACTGAGCAGACGCTCGGTGATGTCCTGGCCAAGAGCCCCACGATGGCCCTGAAAAAGGCCATCAAAGGGATGCTACCCAAGAACACTTTGGGCAAGCACATGCTCTCTCGACTGAAGCTATATGTCGGTGAAGAGCACCCCCACGAGGCCCAGATTAACGCCGACGAAGGCGTGAAAATTGGCAAGGGCGCGAATATTGCCAGGGCCAGGGCCAAAGCCAAGGCAAAGACGGGCAAAGCCCCCAGCGCAGCCGAGGCCCCTGCGGCCGCACCGGCAGCCGAAGCCGAGCCCGAGACGACTGGCGCAGCCGAGGCCCCAGCCGCCGCCGAAGCGCCTGTCGCAGCTGAAGCTGGCGACGATCTGTCAGCACTCACCGTTGCACAGCTGAAAGAGCTGGCAGGGGAACGAGGGGTTGAGTTGGCCGCCAAGGCGCGTAAAGCCGATATAATCGAGGCGCTGGAGTCGGCCAAGACCGACTGAGCGCCATTACCCTGAGCATCGGGGCCATTGGAAAACGACAGGAGACCGAGTTGGTAGATCAGCAGATTTATTTTTACGGCACGGGCCGGCGCAAAGAAGCCGTTGCAAGGGTGAGGGTGTACAGAGAGCGCGGACCAATTGTGGTCAACGGCAAACCGGTGGAAGAGATGTTTCCCATTCGTGCGTTGCAGCAAATGATTGACGCCCCCTTCCGTGCAGCCGGAGTCGCCGGTCAGTTCCGGGTCGTTGCCAAGGTGTCGGGTGGCGGTCCCACCGGCCAGGCGGGCGCGCTTCGCCACGGTATTGCCAGGGCCCTGTTAGTTGCCGATATTGAGTTGCGGCCTTTGCTCAAGAGGGCCGGTCTGCTGACGCGGGACTCCCGGGTCAAGGAAAGCAAGAAGTACGGCCTGAAGAAGGCTCGCAAAGCGCCCCAGTACACGAAGCGCTAGCTCTCCGCGAGGCTTTGCCTCGCTCGTCAGGGCTTCTTCGGCTGATGGCCTCATCGCTTTCGCAATAAAACATTCCGGTGTTTCTTCGTCATGCTAGTTACCGGCGTCAAGACCTTTCTCGTTCACCCCGCCGCCGGGGTCGCGAACGGACCCGCGTATGGCGCTGGCGCGAAGAACCTGTGCTTCGTCAGGGTTGAAACCGACGAGGGCCTGCACGGCTGGGGTGAGTGCTATACCCAGGCAGACAGGGACACGCAGATTGTCGCCCATGTCGAGCAGCTTTCGCGCTATCTGATCGGGCGCGACCCCACCCACGTCAAGAACTTTACCCAGATCGTCTACGATGACGTCGCAGCCCGACGGGGCTCTATGGACCTGTTCAGCGCCCTGAGCGGCCTGGAACAGGCCATGTGGGACATCTCCGGCAAAGCACTTGGTGTTCCTGTGCACGCTCTAATGGGCGGCCCCGTACGGGAGAAACTCCGGGTTTATGCGAACGGCTGGTATGGCGGCGCTAAAGAGCCTTCCGAGATCGCCGAGAGAGCGCTAGCTACAGTGGAGATGGGCTTTACCGCCCTTAAGTTCGACCCCATCCCCGGACCCTGGCGCTCCTACATTGACCGCGACACCGAGCGAAGCGCTATTGTGAGGGTCGCGGCCGTGCGAGATGCGGTCGGGCCAGACGTGGACGTGCTTGTGGAAGTGCACCGCAGGCTGGCCCCTATGCACGCTGTGCGACTCGCTCGCGAGCTAGAGCCCTATGACCCGTTCTGGTTCGAGGAGCCGGTGCTGGCAGAAAACATGGAGGCCCTTGCAGCAGCGCGAGCGGACATCCGTCTCCCCGTAGTGACTGGCGAAGAGCTGTACTCCAAGTTCGAGTTTCGCCGGGTTTTTGAGACGGGCGCGGCAGACATCATCAACCCCGATGTGTGCAACGTAGGCGGGATTCTCGAACTGCGCGAGATCGCGGCCATGGCCGAGACCTACTTCGTAGGGGTCGCACCCCATAACTACAACAGCACGGCTATCGGGCTGGCGGCCACCGCGCATGCAGCGGCGGGCATGCCGAACTTCGTTATTACCGAGTACTTCGTCAACCTGGACGCTGTTTCCAGGGAGATCGCCGACAGGCCGTTCAACGTGAAAGACGGCCACATCGCCATACCTGACGGGCCCGGGCTGGGCCTGAACCTGGACGAGGACGCGCTAGTGGCCCACGGCTATCAACAGTTCCCCGCGCGCAGCTTCGGTGACCTGCACGATGGGTAACGCACAGACCAGTAAGAGAAGCTAGAAATCGGACCCCCAGATCGAATTGGGAGAGGGCGAGGCCAGTATGCAGGATGCCGAGTTCAAGGCGCTGACCGACAGGGCCGGGTTTAGCCTGGACGAAGCTGAGGCGGCTGACCTGAAGGCCCGGTTTGAAGCTGCGATTGAGGTGATCCAGCCACTGCGCGACATCGACCTTGGCGAGGGCGACCTGGCGGTTACGTTTTCCCCGGAACTAGAACCAAACGGGCCCGAGCCAGAGCCGAACAGGGACAGGTCGTGACGACTGCGCCCCTGCACCACCTGACGATCCAAGAGGCAGGACGTCTCATAAAGAACAGGTCGCTGTCGCCGGTGGAACTGACGACGGCGTTCCTGGATCGCATCGACGATCTCGACCCGAAATTGAACGCGTACATCACGGTGACTTCGGAGCTTGCCCTGAGCCAGGCGCGACAGGCCGAGGCTGAACTGGCCGCCGGGCAATACCGGGGACCGCTGCACGGCATCCCCATTGCCCTGAAAGACCTGTTCGATACCGCTGGCATTGCCACTACTGCCGGGTCGCGCATTTTCGCCGACCGGGTTCCTGAAAAAGACGGCACGGTGGCCGCTCGGCTGCGCGAGGCGGGTGCGGTGCTGCTGGGCAAGCTGGCGATGAGCGAGAACGCCGCCGGTGGGCCGGACCTGTCCAACCCCTTTCCCGTTCCCAACAACCCGTGGAATTTGGAGCACGGCGCTGGAGGGTCGAGTAACGGTTCTGCCGTGGCGGCTTCGGCCGGGCTGGCGATGGGCTCGATGGGGTCGTGCACCCGTGGCTCGATTAGAGCGCCCGCCTCGTTTTGCAACGTGGTGGGCCTGAAGCCGACGTACGGGCGCGTGTCTCGGCATGGCGTGGTGCCGCTTAGCTGGACGCTGGACCACGTCGGGCCGATTACGCCGACTGTGGAGGACGCGGCCATAATGCTGGGCGCGGTGGCGGGCTACGACCCGGCGGACCCGACCAGTTCCAGCGAACCTGTGCCGGACTACACCAGCACTTTAGAAGGCGGCATTGAGGGCATGCGTATTGGCGTGCCTCGCCACTTTTTCTTCGATGACAGTATGCCGTTCGTCCAGCCGGAGCCACTGGCGCTCGCCGACCGGGCTATCGGCGAATTGGAGAAGCTAGGGGCTATCGTCGAGGAGATATCCATACCGGCGTTGGCCATATCCGACGCTGCGGCCCTGGTGATTTTGCTCGGCGAGGGCTTCGCCTTCCACGAGCGCAACCTGGCCGAACACCCGGAGCTGTACGGCGAACTGAACAGGGCTGAGTTTCTGGTAGGCGGCCTGTTCTCGATGGCCGAGTATGTGCAGGCTCAGCGCGCTCGCAACGTGCTGAAGCGCCAGTACGCCGAGGCACTAACGCGAGTGGACGTGATCGCCTCTCCTGCGTTCGCCGTAGTGGCCCCCAGGCACGCCGACGGGCCGGGTACGGCAGTCACCGACATGCCCAGCTACACCGGCCCTTACAACCTCACGGGGCTACCGGCGATTTCGGTGCCCTGCGGCTTCACGGACGCAGGCTTGCCGTCTGGCCTGCAACTGGCCGGTCGGCCGTTCGAGGAGGCGACCATTTTGCGGGCCGCATACACCTACGAGCAGGCCGCCGGGTACCATGCGCTTCGTCCGAGTCTTTAGGCCGGCTCTTTAGGCCCTGAAGGGCCGGTGGGCGCCGCCCGACTCTTTAGCTTCAAACAAAGCGTGGGTGCGAACTTTGTTCCCCCGCGCTGCGAGCGGCGTTTATAATCCGAGACGTAGGCACGGGACGTTGGTGGAACTGGCGACTGCCAGTGAATGTACGGGGGGTTTTGGCTGCTTACAGAAAGGAGGATATGCGCATTGGACAGTAGTACTTGGAGGTGCTCCCGGTAGGTGTTCCCTGGATCACCTCCTAAGGCCCCGCCTTTTGGCGGGG
>CAVOCN010000070.1:0-6694 GCA_963694205.1 Dehalococcoidia bacterium
TCTTGGCGACCGGTCGCCGTTTTCGCTTGCGGGTGCCGCCGGGTAGGAAGCCCAGACCTATCGCCACCGCCAAAATAGCCACACCGGCTATGAGGAGGTTGCGGCTGCCGGCGAACATGGAGTTGCGGAAGTCGTCCGCAACCACTTCGGCGATCTCCAGGGCCTTTTCGGTCGCCAGTTCGCTGGTCTTGAGGAAGTAGATGTCGTCTAACTGGATCTCTTGCCGTATCTCTTCCTTCAAGTCGTCGAGCCTGGGCTTGCCCTGGCTGTCATAGACTGGGCCGGAAATTGCGAAGGTGATGGCGGCGCCAACCGTTAGGAACGCACCCGCCCAGGCCAGTCGGCTGCGCCATGAGCGACCGCCGAGCATGCCGATGAGCAATAAGATGAAGCCCATAGGCAGGAACACTAGCCAGCGGAACGTGTTCACCCAGTTGAAATTCTCCCTAATAGTGTGGAAGGTTTCGATTCCGCCTGTGGCCTGGTCAACCCGAGCTTCCAGGTCCTGCTCGGTGAAGGACCATCCCTCGCTGAGGAACGAGCGGAAGTCCTCGAAGCCGTCCAGGGACATGATGTCGTTGTCGACGATGTCGACGATGTCGGCCTTGAGGTCGGCGTCTGTGTAGGTGAAGCCGTCGGCGAGGAGTTCGCGAATGTCGTTGAGGCGTTCAATGCTGTCCTCGCCGTCGCCAGAAGACGCGACCTGCGATAGCAGCGTGGACTGGTCGAATTCCACAGTGTCGGGGATGGCGTCTATCACCAGTGCCTGGATCTGATCGTCGATGCCTTCGGAAACCAGTTCCGCCAGTTCGGCGATGGGCATGCCCGGCGGGATGCATTCGGGGATGTCAGAGAAACCGCTGATCGTCAGCAGGTCCACCAGCTGTCGCTGGGTGCACGTCGGCAGGTTCAGTAGCGCTTCCAGCTTGGTCGCGACCAGCAAGCTTATGTGCTCTGCGGTGGCGACTTTGTTTTCGCGTAGATCGAGGGAAACCACGAAGTCGTCCTCGCGACCTACCAGGTAGGGGACTGCGGCGTCGATGATCTGCTCGGCCTGCTGCTGCACCCACGAAATTGGGGCGACGGCGCGCATGGCGGCCACGACCTCGTCTTTGGAGATGCTGATGCCGATGGGCAAGTTGATCACGACGCCCAGTGCATCGGTGACCGCTGGCTCGATGACCTCGTCGTAAACGACCTGGTACACGTCGCCCTCGGCCAGTAGTTTCTTCAACTCTTCGGCGGCTATCTCGACGCGGTCGTCGAAGGGAATGTGTACCCGGAAAGACTCGGTATCGCCGACCATGTAAGGCGTCACCTCGTCGAGGATGCCCTCGACGTTGTCTTGTATCCAATCGGGAGGGATTATCGCCCTGGCGGCCGCAGACAGGCTGCTTACCGGCACGCTTACGTCAAGCGGGAGGCCTCCCTGGTCGAACTCTTCCAATAGCGGATCGACGACCTCGTCGTACAGCAAGTTGTAGGCCTGGGCCTTGCTCAAAAGAGCCTGCGCCTCGTCGACGATTATTTTGACCTGCTCCCCGGCCTCTATCTGGACGGTGAATTCGTCTTGTTCGCCACGTATGTAGCCACCGATCTGGTCAAACGAGGTGTCGACCAGTTCCTGTGTCCATTCGGGCGGGAAGGCGCGGTTGAGCGATGCGCTGATTTCTTCAGTGGTCAGACCGGACAGTACGAACGGGTTGTCGCTGAAGTCGTCGGAGAACTCGCTGCCCGGTAGCTCCCGCGCCTCGTCAAGTGCGGTCGTCAGTAGCGGTCCCATGACGAAGGCGTAGAACTCGGTTTCGGCGAGAAGCTCAGGGTATGCGTTTGTCTGTAGGAAGCGCTCGTTCACCGCAAGTAGCAACACGGCTGCCACCATGAGTAAGAAAAATACGAGCCCCAAGGGTACGGTTATCAGGCGCCTAATTAGGATCATTGCGCAAGCTAGGTTATCGCGGTTCAGCCCCGATTGGGCACAGGGAGGCACCCATAGCCACCGAACGGAGCCCCAATATTGACCGAACCTCTAACGAATTGTGCGAGTCTGCGGGACAACCAGCCGACGGGGAACGCTTGCCTGACAGCCCGGTCGCATCTACCATCGACTGCGCCCCAGAGCGCCCCGATACTACCCCCAGACTCCGATACTACTTGGAAACAAGGAGCCCCCTATTACTGACCTGCGATTTGTTGCCCCCGGAGACTTCCCGCCGCAGTTGCAGGCGTCGCCACACCTGGCAGCTTTGCGAGACAAAGGCGAGGTTGTCGTTCACACCGACCGGCCAGCCAGTGACGAAGACAAGCTCGCCCGGGTCGCCGAGGCCGACGTTATTCTCAATACGCGAAGCTCGGTGAGGTGGTCCGAGGCCGAACTTGCCAGCCTGCCGCGACTGCGCATGATAACGACGTGCTCTATTGGTACGGACTCGATAGACCTGGAGGCCGCTTCGCGACTGGGCATCATCGTCTGCAACCAGCCCGGGCGCACCGCGCCGGTAGTTGCCGAACACGCCGTGGCTCTGATGATGGCGGCGGCCCGGCGAACTTCGTTTTACACAGCCGAACTAAAGGCCGGTCGCTGGGTGAACGTGGACGGGATGTACCTGCACGGCAAGACGCTGGGCATTGTAGGCACGGGCAATATTGGCAAACTGACGGCTGAGAAGGGGCGTGCCCTGGGGATGAGGGTAATTGCCTGGACGTTCCACCCGGACGCCGAGTGGGCGGCCAAACACGGCGTTGAGTACGTTGATTATGAGGAACTGCTGCGGACGTCCGACGTCGTGAGTTTGCACCTCAAACTGACACGCGAGAGCAAGGGTATGCTGGGACGCGAGCAGATAGCGGCCATGAAGCCGGGGGCGATGGTGGTCAACGTGGGCCGTGGACCTCTGCTGGATACGGCCGCGCTGGTGGACGCGCTCAACGACGGTCGCCTGGGCGGAGCGGGGCTGGACGTGTTCGACGCTGAACCCTTGCCGCCGGACGCCGCAATACTGGGCTGCGACAACGTGGTGCTAACGCCTCACGTTGCCGATGTGACACCGGAGGGCATGGAGCTACTGAACCAGGGAGCGGTGGAAAACGTGCTGGCATATTTGAGCGGGAGTCCCATGAACGTGGTGACAAATTGATGGACTACAACTACGCGTCGTTTCCGGCCGACATGGACATGGCGACCTTCAACGGGTTTCGTGATCATATTCGTCCAGGGATGAAGGCACCGGATGGCGAGCTTACGGACGCCGCTACCGGCGAACGGGTGAGGCTGTCGGACTTTTGGAAAGGCGGTCCGTTAATAGTGGAGTTCGGTTCGGCTTCATGACCGTACTGTGGGCTGGCGGCGTCAGCCCTGGAACCCCTGGCCGAGCGGCTAGGTGAACGGGGTGTTGGCTTCTTATTCGTGTACACCCGTGAAGGGCACCCCGGTGAGACGTGGCCACACCACGAGACGATGGGCCAAAAGGTCCAGCACGCCCTGCGCATGGCGAAGCAATGGAGTATTCGGCGCACTATGCTGGTTGACGACCTGGACGGCCCTCTGCACGGTGCCTATGGCAAGCTGCCGAACATGAGCTTCATTGTGGATACGGCCGGGACTATCGTCTATAAAGCCGACTGGACGGACGCCCACAACCTGGAAGTGGCCGCCGATCACCTGGCGCACGAAGTGTCGCAGTTGCGGTCGCGCATTCCGATGGCTCACTTTCAGGTGGAGTGGCTGCCCAAGCGCCCCAATGACAACGACCTGTTTTTCGGGGCGCTGGCCGAGAACGGACCGAAGGCTGTGCGGGAGTTCATCGAGGGTATCGAGCATACTTCCGGGGCCGCTGCCGGGCGACAAATGCGTAGTCGATATCTCCGCTAACTTCGTTAGCTCTGGGGGCTTATTCGCGCAAGCGCCGCTCCCCGCCGGGCTCGTCAGGGCTTCTTCGCGCAAGCGCTGATCACTTTGGCAATCGACCGTAAACTCTCCTTTGGGGCAATGAATTGAGCCTACCTAAAATCTTTACCGCACTGCGGTACCGGGAATACCGGGTTTTTTGGGTGGGCAACGCCGCATCCAACATTGGCATATGGCTGCTGATGGCCGGACGGCTGTGGCTCATTTCGACCTCACGGACTCCGAGGCCATGCTGGGCATCCTCACGTTCGCCAGTGTTGGCCCGATTCTTGTTTTGTCCATGTGGGGCGGCGTGCTGGCGGACCGGGTGAGCAGGGTGAAGCTGGTGACGGCGACAAGGGCGATGTTCGCCGTTACGGCGCTTCTTACCGGCGCGCTGATAGCGTTCGATGTAATAGCGCCCTGGCACCTGATAGCCATCTCGGTGGCCAACGGCGTACTGCTTTCGTTCGACATACCGTCCCGCCAGGCCATAGTGCCGAACTTGCTGCCCAGGGAGCATCTAGTGAACGCGCTGTCGTTGCAGTCGATGCTCTATGTCGGCTCTGCGGTACTGGGTCCGATGTTCTTGCCGCTGATGATAAAAGCGTGGGGGATTGAGGGAGTGTTCTTCTTCGTCGGCGGTGCTTACGTGTTCACAGCGATTATGTTTTCGCGACTGAAGTCACAGGCAGCTCGCGAGAATTCACATGTCAAAAGCCCGCTTGCCGACCTGTTAGCAGGCTTTTCCTACATTCGTGCCAACGGGGTGATGGTGGCATTGATCGCGATAGGCGTGGTAACGGGCATTTTCGCGACTCCGTACCTGACGTTGCTACCGGCGTTTGCCTCAGATGTCCTGGACTCGCCGGTCGATGGTTACGGTTATTTGCTGCAGGCCACTGGTGTCGGCGGCCTTGTGGGAATGCTGGCGCTGGCCAATTTCGTGAACCTTAAGGACTCGGCGTCTGTCCAGGCGGTGACCGGTGTTGGCCTGGGCGTCTCACTCGTCGCGTTCGCCCTCGCTGGTTGGCTGCCCGTCGCCATTGTTGCCATAGGAGCAGTTGGTGCGTTCACGATGGCCTTTGGGACGATCAACAACACGCTGCTCCAGAGCATCGTGGCCGATGACTACCGGGGCCGGGTATCGAGCATCCACCAGCTGGGCTGGGGGGCTTCGGCTTTCGGAGGGCTGATGCTGGGGTTCCTGGCGCAGTCGGTGAGCGCCCCGTTCGCCCTGGCGGTCTCCGGCAGCGCTGCCGCCGTAGCAATCGGCCTGCTGAGCGTTTACATACGTCGCAGGCTGGCGACAACACAAAAGCCCCCACCCAATTAAGGGTGAGGGCTTTTGCTCTTGCTATTCGATTATCGGAGCGAGTCAGGTGTGGCTTGGGGAATTAACCCCTCACTGCTACCTGAGGATGCTTCGGTAGCTGGACTTACCAGCGACCTCCGCCTCCGCTTCCGCCGCGTCCACCGCCGCCGCCGCCGCCACCGAAGTCGCCGCCGCGTCCACCACCGCCGCCAGCGCCGCCGCCGCCGCCGCCGCCGCCTCGGTTCTCTGTGCGGGGTCGGGCCTCATTGACCCTCAGCGTGCGACCACCGAGGTCGCTGCCGTCCAACGCACGGATGGCCTGCTGGGCACCCTCGTTGTCGCGGATCTCGACGAAGCCGAAACCACGGGACTGGCCGGTGTAGCGGTCAGTTATGACGTCGCACGAAGCGACCTCTCCATAGGCGGCGAACGCTGCTCTCAGCGTCTCGTCTGTAACACTCTCTGCAAGACTTCCAACGTAAATTCTCATACCGAACTCCATTCGGTCAATATTCCTAAGAGCAAAGCGGAGACCCTGCTTGGGCCTGTCAGACAACGACGGATGAGGTCAGTACGTGACGCGCAGAACTAGAAGGTTCACCAATACTACCAGATTCTGGACCCAACAAGCTCGATTGACCTGTTTGCCTGGCCTCGCTGGCTGTTCGGAGGGCCAGGCTGGTTAGCCGCTAAAAGGTCGACCAGCCGCCGTCTACGAGGAGGTTTAGGCCGGTTATCCAATCGCCAGCCGGGGAGGCGAGCAGGGCGACGGCACCCTTTAGGTCTTTTGGCTGGCCGCTACGTTTTATGGGCTGACGCAGTCGCATCCGTTCGACCATTTCAGGCTTGACTGTCGGCTTCGGTATTTGGCCGGGGCTCAGGCAGTTGACGGTGATGTTGTGTTCGCCGTACTCCGCAGCCAGCGCGCGGGTCAGGTTGACCACGCCCCCTTTAGCGGCAAAGTAGCCAATAGACGAACGCTTGTGGCCAAGGCCTTCGTACAGGCGCTTGTCGGTGCCCATGATGCCGTGGGTGGACCCGACGGTGATTATCTTGCCGCCTCCCTGGCCGATCATGACCCGCGCGGCGGTCTGGGCACATATGAAGGTGGAGTTGATGTTCATGCTGACGGCTTCGCTGAATTTGGCGACGTCGGCGTTGGGCGTGTCTTCGTCGGCAGGCGAGCCCCCGGCGTTGCACAGCATGACGTCCAGGTGGCCGTGCTCGGCGACGACGCCGTCCACGAGGGCTTGCACGTCGGCTTCGTCTGTGGCGTCGCAGCGAGCGGCATGGGCGTCCAGACCTTGCTCGCGAAGCCCAGCGGCCGCTTCTTCGCAGACTCCGAGGCGGCGAGATGCCAGCACGACGGTGCCGCCGAGTTCGCCGATAGCCTCGGCCATCGCAGTGCCGAGATGGGTGCCGCCGCCGGTGACGATGGCAACCCGACCGGACATGTCGAACAGTTCCGTTACGTTGGTCCCGGCCATTACAGG
>CAVOCN010000071.1:0-6579 GCA_963694205.1 Dehalococcoidia bacterium
GCCGTTCGTGCTCGGCCTCACCGGTGGCCTGAACACCCCTGCGCTGCTGGCCACGCTCTTGGTGGCTGTGGCTGCGGGGATAGGGGGCTGGTACGGGTTCGTCCGGCCCCACCCCCTGACACTTGGCTGGCCAGGGAACCTCCCCCAGCGGCTCTGGGAGCAACTCAGGCGGCTGGGACCGGCCGGATTGGCGCTCGGCGGCTTCATTGCGCTGCTGGCTCTGCTCAATTTGCTGGCCGCGATGGCCCCTGTCATAGGCATAGACGAGCTTATTTACCGTGTGCGCCTTCCAGAGCTTTACCTGGAGCGTGGCGAGTTCTTCTACCTGCCCACGCTGGAGGTTCACCAGCAGCCGCAGCAGGTGCAGATGCTACAGATGTGGGCGATGGGCCTGGGCAGCGATTCTGGCACCCAGATAGTGCAATGGGCGATGGGGCTGCTACTGGTGGCCGCGGTCGTCGACCTGGCCCGGCGTTTTGTGCCCATGACCGTTGCCCTGGCGGCGGGTGTGGCTTTTTACGGAGTCAGCGACGTGGTGGTGCTGTCGGCGCGGGCCGTTCCCGACCTCGCCAACGGCCTGTTTTTGTTCATGGCCTTCGCAGCATTTGTGCGCTGGATTGACACTGAAGACGACTGGTGGCTGGTCGTCGTGGGCATACTCTCTGGATTGTTCGCCGCAGGTTCCCGGCTGCCGGGCGCGTACGGTGCCATCGGCCTCGCGGCGCTAGCGATTCTGTACGCATGGCGACGACCTGACAGGGGGCCGGTGAGCGCGGTCGGTGCCGGTGCGATAGTCGGCGTGGTGGCGCTGGTGATGGTCGTTCCCTGGTTCGCCAAGGCCTGGACGCTTACCGGCAACCCGCTGTGGCCGTTCCTCGCCGGGGTATTTGGGGCAAGAGATTTCAACGAGTCGGCCGTCGTATATATGGCCGCCAATCAAGAGCGGGACGTTGGACCCTGGCACTCGCTTTCATGGATAGTGGCGTCTCCCTGGGACCTGGCGTTCGACCCGAAAAAGTTCCGCAGCGGGGTGATGGGGCCGTTCATACTGGCAGCGATTCCTCTGCTAGCCGTGGTCCGGGTGGATAGACGCATCTGGTACATGGCGGCGGGCGTGGTGACCACGGGCGCGCTGTGGTACTGGACGTTCGTGAGGCTGCGCTCGTTCATCCCCGTGGTCGCGCTGATGATTGTGATCGCTGCCTATCTCATATGGACGCTGTGGCGCTCAGACCAGTTGCCCGATTGGGCAAAAAAGGCTCTGGGCGGACTAATGGCAGTGTCACTCGGACTGTGGATGTTGTTCGCTCTGGGCACCGTGGCCCGGTTCCACACCGACTCGATTGTGGCCACGATTACGGCCCAGGACGAGGTCGAATTCCTTACCAAACGGCTGCCGGGAGACGACACCGGGTTTGAGTGGTACCCCGACTATATGGCCCTGAATGAGACCCTCCCGGCCGGTAGTTCGCTGCTTATTTGGGATACGCGTAGCTACTACCTGGACTTCGCCACGGAAAGACACTACCTCCTAGCTAGAAAGGACCCCTTCCCAGAGGGTATGAAGGACCCGCAGTACGTTAGGGCTGCCGTGGAGGAGCTAGGTAGCGACTATGTGGTTCTATGGCCGGAAGTTCGATATGTGACCGAATACCCGCCAGGCATGTGGGTTGAGGATAGTCTGCACGAGCTGTGCGGCGACGAGTGGCCGGTTATTTACTTGAGCGACAAAATGAAGGTGTGCGAGGTGTTGACCGAACGGTGATTGAACGACTGAGCAAGGCGGTTGTCGATTCGGCAGAGCGGGTGTTGGCCAACGCCTACTATCGGACTGTGCGATTGCTCCGTCAGCCGATGATCAAACTGGGAGACCTGCGGTACCTTGAGGCCAGGCGAGAACAAAAAACCTTTTTCTACCTGAGAAGTATCTTTTCCATCTGGGACCCCGAAGATCTTGTCCATCTCGACCTGCCCTGGTGGACGTTGAAGGCCACTGAGGTCGTTGATGATTACCTTCGCAACCTCGATGGCAATGCTGTCGTGTTCGAGTTTGACGGGGGAGCGAGTACCGCGTGGCTCGCCAAGCGCTGTGCCACGGTTTATACGCTGGATCACGATCCGGAGTGGACTCGACGGACCGCGTTGTTGTGCGGCGCATATTCAAACGTCACTTATCTGACGCGGTCGCCCGACCCGGCGTCCGAACCCGCGGGCGGGCGCTTTATCTCCGAAAAGGCGGGTTTCCGAGGGGTGACGTTTAGGAACTACGTTGAATCGATCAACTCAGTAGAGGAAAGTTTTGACATGGTGGTCATCGATGGGCGATGCAGGCCCGAAAGCTTGCTGGCCGCGATGAGCTCCATCAAAGACTCGGGGATCATTTTGTTTGACGACAGCCGGAGAAAGCGGTACCAGAGACCGCTTGTTGAGAGCGGATTTCACTTAAAAAGATATCGTGGTCTCGGACCGGGTGCGCCAATTGGAAGCGAAACGTCGATACTGGCCCCGAGGTCCGATACCCTGGAACGCTTGGATGGGATTGCGACCAAGTAACGATTCGTAAAAATTTCCCCGTCGCTACTGGCGGCTTAAAGACGGTCATACCAAACACATCTCGCAGTGTCACAAATTAAATTGAACACAAAACCACAGTCAACTGAAAAGTCTCCCTGGCAATTTGCCATGACAGTAGCGATGCCCGTCTACAACGAGGTTGAGGCCATACGGACGACGATTCTGTCCGCCAGCGATGTGGCTGATGAGATGGGCGTTTCATACGAAATACTGGCCGTCGATGACGGGTCGTCTGACGGGACTTCCGAGATACTGGACGAGCTGGCGTCCGAACTTGATGGCGTGCTCAAGGTTATTCGGCACCCCTACAACCTTGGTAACGGTGCTTCGGTTAAAACGGCTATTCGGGCGGCCCGTGGCGAGGTGCTGGTGCTAATGGACGCTGACGGCCAGCACAACCCCGCCGACATTCCCAGGCTGTACGAGCGCGTCGGCCCCTACGACCTGGTGGTCGCGGCACGGACACGGCAGACCAAGGGGGACTGGCCGCGCCGCTTCGCCAACCTGGCGTTCGAGGCGCTGGCGTCTTACCTGACCGACTTCAAAATAAAGGACCTGACCTCAGGATTCCGAGCCTTCAAAACGGAGCTGGTGCTGGGCTTTGTGCACCTGCTACCGAACAAGTTCTCTTACCCCACCACCACAACGATGGCGTTTATTAAGGCGGGGCATACGGTCGACTTCGTCACGGTGGAGGCCGCGAAGAGGGAAGGGAAGTCCAAGGTGCGACCGGCGCGAGACGGCGTCCGTTTTCTCATCATCATCGGCAAGATGGTGGTGCTCTTCGAGCCCCTGCGCGTCTTTTTGCCTGCCGCGGTAATTATGTTCCTCATGGCCGTTGCCTCGTTCGTATTTACCATCGTCGATGAGAGCCGCCTGCATATACCGAACTCCGCCGTATTCCTGGCCGTGTCGGCGGTGATTGTGTTTCTCATAGGCATGGTCGCAGAGCAGGTGGCCGAGCTGAGGATCTCCCTCGGCTCTCGCCGCCGCTGACAGTGGGCTTGATACGGGTGGGCTCGATAAAGTCTGTCTTGGCTCGCCCAATGCTGGTTCGTTTCGTAAGGGAACACTGGAAGCCGCTGGTGTTCGTAGCCTGGGCCGTGGGCGTGCTGGTGGCGTACCTGGGCCAGTTCTCGGACTCCCTGGACTCGATCCGCGACGTTCTTAGCCGCATCTTCGGGGGGGCCTGAGGCGCATGGCCGCAGACATCGTCGTCGCACTGGCGTTCAACGCGGGTCTCATGGCCTTCAGCTACGGCGTGGGACGGCCCATCGTCCGGATCTTCAACCCCAGCGGCCCGGCGGGCGTAGGACGTGACCCGGCAGGCATAAGACGCCTGGACCGGGGTCTCTTCGCACTCGCGCTCGGCTTTGGGGCCATCATGTTCGTGTACCTGTTTCTGGGGCTCGGTGACGCACTAAACAAGCCAGCTGCGTGGGCTATCTACGGCGCAGCCGGGGCGATTACGCTCGTTCAATACAGGGGGATTGCCCCCGAGGCGCGAGCCGCCTTCGAGAGGGTCCGTAAGCAGCGGCCCCCGGCCTGGGCTCTGGCGCTTGCGGCCGTGGTCGCGGGTCACGCTTTTTTGAATTTAGTCGGCGCGATGGCCCCCCCAAGCATGGCGGACCCGCTGCGGCACCACCTGGCCTCTCCCGCCTATTACGCCGACGTTGGTGGTTTCCCGTTTGTGCCGGTGATTTTCTGGAACATTCCCGGGGTTCTGCACGTCGGCTACACCGTCGAACTGCTCGTCGCCAGCGAGATCGCCCCGGCGGTTACGCACTTTACTTTCTCGTTACTGACGGCTGGCGCAGTTTTTGTGCTGGGACGCCGGTTCGCGGGGTGGAAGGTGGGCCTGATCGCCGCAGCCATTTTCTACTCGTTGCCCATGACGACTGAACTCGCGTCAGCCCCAATGGTGGAGATGGGCGCGGTGTTCTTCGCGGTGTTGGCTGTGTATGCCCTGCTGACAGGGGGCAAAGATGCGGACATGCGTTGGATATTGCTGGCAGGCCTGCTCGGCGGCCTGGCCGGGGCAACCAAGCCGTGGGCGCTGCTCGCTGGTCCGGCTGGCCTGGCGGTGATACTGGTGGTGCAGGGGTCCGGCGTATTGCAGCGGCCACGCCGGACGGCGATTTCGCTGGTGGCGTTCTCGTTCGCTTTCGGGCTGGTGCTGGGGCCGTGGCTGATACGTAACTACATTGCGGCGGGCGACCCGCTGTGGCCCCTCGGCTACCAGGTGTTTCGGGGCGACATGTGGACGGACTGGCACTTCGAGAAGTTCTCGTCGTGGGAGACCGGTCCCGGCAAGTCCCTGGTCGACTTTGTCTTGGGCCCCTGGAATTTGACGAACGAGATCGGCTCTTTCACCCAGGATCGAGGGCCGCTGAGCGGGTCGCTGCTCACCCCGATTTTGCTCATATTCATACCGGCTGCGTGGCTGTTTGGCGCGGCTCGCAATAAGGCGACCGGCGGCTTGCTGGCGGCGCTTGGGGCGTTCGCGGCGCTGGCGTACGTGGTGTGGTTTGCCGGATACCAGCAACCGAGGTACATACAGGTCGTCCACCCGTTACTGGCCGTTATGGCGGGGGTTGGCGTGGTGGCGGCCGCCGGGACAAGACGTCGCTGGCTGGCGCTGGCAGCGGCGGGGCTGCTGGGGCTGTCGCTGGTTGGCACTCTGGGGGTTAGCGTGGCGTTCAACTCGGGGTTCTTTCCGGTTGTCTTCGGAGCGCAGTCGAGAGACGAATTTCTCGAGGCGAAGGTCTCCAACATTTCGTCGGTGATGTGGGTGAACGAGAACCTCCCAACAGACACTAAGGTGCTGGTCATGGGACTGGCCGGGTGGTATTACTTCGACCGGGACTGGCTTGTAGGGGACTCGGCCTACCAGGGGCACCTCGCCTACCATGACATGGCCAGTCCAGACGGACTTGTGATGGAACTGAGCGATGTGGGTGTCACGCACGTGCTTGTGCAGGGCGCGGTCGACGCTGAGCCGACTCTGCTGGGCTGGGCCGCACGGGTGGGCGGGCCGAGCTACGGTGAGCGGGCCCTGGAGGAGCTTTTGACGGACCTGGAGTTACCCCCTGTGACACCAAACGATTTTGAGGCGAGGCCGTTCGTTCTGCTTGCGGGGCTCCAGGCCGAAGGCCGTCTCGGGCTGGTGCACCGGGGCGAGGAGACCGTGGTGACGAGCAGGACGTTCGGGGGTTCAGAGAGCGTTGAGTTCCTCGTATTTGAGCTTTTGGTGGAGTGAACCGTGAGATACCCCGTAAGTGGTCGGCCAGCGTGACCGAACCGCGCTCCTACGTCTTTTTGTATGGCCCAACCTGGGACGCCCCGTCGCAGGTGAGCAAGCACCACCTCGCCCGACACTGGGCAGATGGCGGGGCTAACGTGCTGTATGTCGAGTCGCAGTTTCACCCGCTATCGCTGCTCACCCGGCGACGTGAGGTCGGCCGCATGTGGGGCCGCTTCGCTGGGGGGCCTGCCCAGGTGGCCGACCGGCTTTGGGTGCAGGCGTACCCGTCGGCGGTGCCGTACCGGGCGGGGGTGCCGCTGGCCGGTTCGTCGCTGGCTCGCTGGGTCAATCAGATAATCCCCAAGGCTCTGGTGCGCAGATCGGCACGGCGCGCGAGTGTCGATAGGCCCGTCGTCGTGGTGGGCACGGCGACTGCGCTGCCGCTGGTGGATCGGCTGGACCCGAGCCTGGTCGTCTATCACTGCAGCGACGACTACGCCAGCCAGCCCAACTTCCCGGCGTCGTTTTTAAAGCAGGAACGCTCGCTGATGGACCGGGCCGATCTCGTGATATGCACCGCTGAGGAACTGACACAGGTAAAGGCGCCGCTGCATGCGAATACGCACACCGTGACCAACGGCGCCGACGTGGCGCACTTCATGGCTACGCAGGATGCCGCAACGGTCGTCGCGCCGGACGTTGCAGGGCTGCCCGGCCCGGTCATTGGCTACATTGGCATGGTCTTTGAGTGGGTGGACGTG
>CAVOCN010000072.1:0-6563 GCA_963694205.1 Dehalococcoidia bacterium
CGGCTGGGCGCATTGCCGACGGCGCACTTTATCTCAACGCGATTGAGCTTTAGGTCGCAGAGCGCCAAGTCCGTCAGCGCTTTGACACAGGCTGTCATTACTCCCCTGCCCCGTGCATGCCCGGCAAGCCAGTAGCCAATAGACGTACGAGCGTTGTCCCAGTCCAGCTCGTGCAGGCCGGTGACACCGGCGAACGTGCCGGCTGCCCAGACGGCGAGGTGAACCGCGACGCCGTTGTCATGTTGTTCCATTGATGCGCGGATGAAGTTACGGGTGTCTGCCAGGCTCTTCACCCCCGGCACCCAGGGCAGCCATTCGCCCAGGCTGTCCCTATTTGCCTCGACCGCGGCGTAAATTTCTTCGCCGTGGTACATGCGCACCGGTTTCATAACAACGCCATCGCCCGCGTCGAGGCGCCTCAGGGTGATGAGAGTGTTTTTGCCAGAAGACATGCTTTGCTAGGACCTGCTCCGAACCTGACCCGAACCGAGGGCGCTTCCGAGGCCGCTGCCCGCCAATGGCACAGCTATCACGATAAGCCACACCCACAGGCGGTCTGGGTCGACGTCCATCGTAAGCATTGTCGCCGCCATAATCGCCATTCCCACTGCGAACCCGGCAATGGCCCCGCGCCTTTTGTGTCGCCTGCGCGATCGCAACCAGCTGGCGAACAGATGCAGCGACCCCGGCACGCTGATGGCGAGGAACGCGATCAGCACTGCGCCGTAGAACTCGCAGCCGAAGCACGCCGAGCCGCTCCGCGCCTGGGCAACTCCTATGCCCACCGCTGCTCCCCAAGCTATGAAGCTGAGACCAAACAGCACCCAGCGACGCATAGCGAGATAGCCGATGCCGAAGCCCGGTATCAGATTGAGATAAGAGGCGATCAGGCCCATTGCTGCGAGTTCTCGATAAGAATTGTCCTGCCCAGTAATCTACGATAGGCGTCCGACACTCTAGTTCAAACAGTTTTACGAACACAAATGAAGCATCAACCGCCAATTGCAAAAGCGATGAGGCCATGAGCCGAAGAAGCCCTGATAAGGCTTTACACGTAGTTCTTGGCGGCGGCGGGTCCGTCGGTCGGCCGCTCGTCGAGGAGCTACTGACAAAAGGCCGTCGTGTTCGCGCGGTCACGCGCAACGAGTTCGACGGCCCGCCCGAAGGCGTCGAGACCGTACTGGCCGACGTTGCCCTGGCAGACGGAGCGGCGTTGGCGTGCAAGGATGCCAGCGTCGTGTACAACTGCGTGTTCCCCCCTGCTAACGCTGCGGTCATTACCGCCTGCGCGTCCAACGGGGCCAAGCTGGTACTGGCAGACAGCCTGGCCATGTACGACTGCGGCGCTGGGCCGATGGCCGAGACGACCCGCTTCGACCTGGGCAACCGCGAGTCGGGGCGAACTCGCGCCGAAATGGAACACCGGCTCTTAGAGGCCCACCGCAAGGGCAACCTGCGGGCGACCATCGGCCGGGCATCGGACGTGTACGGCCCCGGTGTGATCGTTTCGGTAGTGGGGTCTTCGGTCATGCGGGCCGCGCTGGACGGCAGGGCGTCGACCGTGCTGGGCAACCCCGATCTGCCGCACACCTACACCTACAACCGCGACTTCGCCCGCGCCCTTGCCGTATTGGGCGAGAGCGACAGGGCTGACGGAGCCGCCTGGCACGTCCCCAGCGCCCAGACGGTGACGACGCGCGAGTTCCTCTCCCTGGCCTACGGGGAGGCGGGCAAGGAGACAAAGTTACGAAGGCTGGGCCCCGTTTCGTTGCGGCTACTGGGGCTGCTTAGCCGCCAGGTTAGACGGGCAAGGCGGGAGAAGCTGTACCAGTTCCAGAGCCCGTTCGTGTCGGACCACAGCAAGTACGAGGCCGCTTTCGGGGCCGATACAACGCCTCATCCCCAGGCCATCATCGAAACCCTAGAATGGTTCCGAAATTATTAACGGAGCTGAAATGGAATATGCATTTGGGGCGCTGGCGCAGGGGGTTTTCGGCAAGCCGCAAAACCTGTCATTACTGGCCGATACCGGGGAGCAACTCGGCTTCGAGGTGATGTGGGTTAACGACCACGTCGTCATGCCCTGGTCGATTGACTCGGCGTACCCGTACTCCGAAACCGGCCGGTTCGACGAGTACGGAAAGGTGGGCGACTACCTCGAACAACTCACGGTGCTCAGCTTCCTCGCATCGCTGACCTCGCGAGTGAAGCTGCTGACCTCGGTAATGGTCGTCCCCTATCGCGACCCCGTGCTGACGGCGAAGATTCTGGCGACCGTGGACGTGCTCTCAGGGGGCCGGGTAATCGTCGGGTGCGGTGCGGGCTGGATGCGGGAAGAGTTCGAGGCGTTGGGCAGGCCACCGTATGAACAGCGAGGGGCCGTCACTGAGGAGTACATCCGCATATTCAAGAACCTGTGGACAGAGGCCAACCCCTCGTACACGGGCACGTATGCGTCTTATTCCAACATCGCTTTCGAGCCCAAGCCGGTGCAGCGGCCACATCCGCCGATTTGGATCGGCGGGGAGAGCCCCCCCGCGCTGCGACGGACGGCGCGCGTGGGCGACGCCTGGTTCCCCATTATCGACAACCCGCGCCACCGGCTCGACACGCCCGAGCGCTTCGCCGCCGGGGTCGCTTCAATGCGTAAGACGGCAGAAACCGAAGGCCGCGACCCGGACACGCTCGACATCGCCTTCGCGATAAACATCTACGACGACACTAAAGAGCACGTCGGCTCAGACGGGGGCAGGCGCGTGTTCACCGGCAATGCAGAGCAAATCGCCGCCGACATTCGTGCCTATAAGCAACACGGCGTGCGTTGCATAATGCTCGGCTTCGCGGTGGACCAAACGTCCCCTAATATGACCCTTGAACAGATGCACCGGTTCACCGAAAACGTTCGCCCCTTAACGGAGGAGTAACAAGCATGCAGAAGCGGAAATTCGGCAACTCTGACCTGGAGGTCTCGGCCCTGGGGTTTGGCGGCTGGCCGATGGGCGGCACCCAATATGGCAAGACCGACGACTCTGAGGCAATGGGTGCTGTCGAGCGCGCGATAGACGTCGGCATTACCTGCTTCGACAACGCCGCCGGGTACGGCCTGGGCCACTCCGAAGAGCTAATGGGCAAGGCCCTGGCGCCGTACCGCAAGGACATTGTGCTGGTGACCAAGTGCGGCCTGTCTTGGGACCCGGCGCGGAAGCGCCTATTTAGAGACAGCACCCGCGAGGCTGTAATAGCGGGCTGCGAGGACAGCCTGCGCAGGCTGGGCACCGACTACATTGACCTGATGCTCATCCACTGGCCCGACCCCGAGACGCCGTTCGAAGAGACCATGTCGGCGCTCTCTGACTTGCGCGACCAGGGCAAGATTCGCTACGCCGGTGTGTCCAACTTCATGCCCGCGATGATGGAAGAGAGCCTGCGGCATTTGGACATCGTCGCCGACCAGGCCGGGTACTCCATCTTCGAGCGCCGCATAGAGAGAGACGTGCAGTCGTTTTGCCTCGACAACAGCATTGGCCTGATGGCCTACGGCTCACTCGCGCACGGGCTATTGTCTGGCGTAATGACAACCGACACGCAGTTCGAAAGCTGGGACTGGCGAGCCACGCAGAACGCGTTCGGCATGCCGCTGTTTCGGCCGGGGTTCTTTCAAGACAACGTGCGCACGGCAGCGCAGCTTGGCGCAATCGCCGCCGGCGCTGGCATGAGCCTGCCGGATCTGGCGGCGGCGTGGGTGCTCACTCGCCCTACCGTGACGACGGCCCTGGTCGGGTTCCGCACGGCTGCCGAGGTGGATGCCGCGGTGCGAGCGGCCGATACGGAGCTACAGGGGGATCTGCTAGCCAGCGTCAGCGCCATCTCCGACGAGGCCTACGCCTGTAACGTGGGTGGCGAGGACCTTTCGCCAAAGACCGGCACCTGGAACCCCTGGGACCCGAACCCCAAGAGGTTCGGCAGCACTAGCCGCTAGGCGGCTAGGCGGCCATTGCTCTCAATGCCGGGTCATGGCCGCTGGGCTAGGCGGCCATTTCATCCCATGCCACTTCTCGTAGGCCGTCTAGCACGGTGTCTATCTCGGCCTTCATCTGTGCGAACAGGATGGGTGCGTCGACGAGGTCGTTGTTACGGCCCCTGGTTTCCAGTTCGAACGCCAACTCGGACGCCCGGTCTGCACCGAAGTACCCGACGCTGCCCTTGAGGGTGTGGGCGGCAAACATTACGCCCTCGGCGTTGCCAGAGTCCATCGCCTCTACCAGCTCGTTCATGTAGCGCGGGGCCGTCCGCAGGAACACCTCGACCATCTGCCCTCTCATGGGCGCGGACAGCTCCAGTAGCTTGCCGAACGATGGCTCGGGAGCCGGGTCCGGTGTGGGGTTCTCGGGCTGGCCAGCCACGATTTTGGCCAGGGCATCTTTCAGTTCGTCGGGGCGTATTGGCTTTGACACGTAGCCGTCCATGCCCGCCGCTATGCAGCGCTCTTTGTCGCCGTGCATGGCGTTTGCGGTAATGGCGATAATGGGGATCCGCTCGCCTGTCATGGCCTCTTGTTTTCGGATCGCACGGGACGCATCCAGGCCGTCGACACCGGGCATGTGCACGTCCATTAGCACGACGTCGTAGTGGCTGGTGGACACCGCGTCAATCGCCTCCTGACCGCCGGGAACGACGGTCACCTCGTGGTCCCAGCTCTCCAGGGTGCTCTTAATGACCATCTGGTTAATCTCGTTGTCCTCTGCGGCGAGGATCCGTAGTGTCCGCGCGGGGCCGGGAGTCTCCAGCATCACCGTCTGTGCCTCGACGGGTTCAGGCTCCGGGCCAGCACCCATTGCGTTCATGACGCGGTCCCTCAGGTCCGACTGCCGGACCGGCTTGGTCAGGCGCCCGGCAATTCCCAGGCCTTCGTCTGAAGATGCAGCGTTACGATCAACGGAGGTGAGCATTATCACGGGGATATCGGCGATTTCCGGCAGGTTACGTATGCACCTGACCAGGTCGAAGCCGTCCATACCTGGCATTTGCAGGTCGGTGATGAGCAGTTCGTAGGGGGTGCCGCGCCTGTTCGCCGACACCAACCTGTCCAGGGCGTCGGTGGCGTTGGCAGCGGACTGGGGCCGCATTTCCCAGCCCGACAGCACCCGCTCCAAAATGTCCCTGTTCGTCTGGTTGTCATCGACCACCAGCGTGGACACTCCAGCTATGTTGCCCGAGCCCGCGTGGTCGATGGCCTCTTCATCTACTCGAGGGAACAGAGCGGTGAACTGGAATGTAGAGCCCTCGTCCACCTCGCTCTCGACCCAGATGTCGCCTCCCATAATTCGCACCAGGGATGCGCTAATGGTCAGGCCCAGCCCCGTGCCGCCGTAATTGCGGGTTGTTGCGCCGTCGGCCTGGGAGAAGCTCTCGAAAATAGACTTGCGCCGGTCCGCCGGAATGCCGATACCCGTATCGCTTACCGCGAAATGGAGCCTCAGATCGTCTCCACTTTCTTTTTGACCGGGTAGCTGGGAAACGCGAAGTACGACCTCGCCGGTCTCGGTGAACTTGATGGCGTTGCCCAGCAAGTTAATTAGAATCTGCCTGAGCCTGAGGGGGTCGCCCTCCATTTTGGTCGGCAGTCCCGCAGCCAGTTCGTAGGTTAGTTCCAGGTCCTTTGCCTGGGCCCGCAGAGCCAATATTTCAATAGAGTCCGCTACCAGTTCGGGCAGGTCGAACTCTACCGACTCAAGGTCCATGCGACCCGCCTCGATCTTGGAGAAGTCGAGAATGCTGTCGATAATTCCCAGCAAAGCGTCAGCAGACCTTTTCACCGTTTCCAGGTTGTCTTGCTGCTCCCACGTCAGAACGGTCTCAAGCGTCAGGTCGGTCATTCCGATAATGCCGTTCATCGGGGTGCGAATTTCGTGGCTCATGTTGGCGACGAACTCGCTCTTGGCCTCGCTGGCGTGCTGCGCCTGCTCAAAGGCGTTTTGCAGTTCGAGCCTGGTCCACTCGCGCTCCATCACCCGGCCGATCTGGCCCGCAACCAGTTCTATGGTGTCGATGAAGTGCTGGTCCGGCGAATTCTCTTCGAACGACAGCAGTTCTATCACCGCGACCGTTTCCAGGCCAATCTTCACCGGCACGCCCAGGGCACCCCTCACCCCGAAGTCGCCGCTATCACTGTCTTGCCCTGGTGCGTCAGGAGAGTCGGGGCGCTCGCCCGAGTAGCGTCGGTCCAGCAGGCCCATCTCTTCCCGCACATCGGCCCTCCAAACGGGCTTACCGGTGCGCAACACCTTGCGCGGCAGGCCAGCCCTGGAGCCGAAAGGGGTCTTTTCAATAATTCGGCTGAGCGCGTCAAATACTTCGGGTTGCTCGGTGTGGAAAATCCCTGACGGGCGCAGCCCTCCCTCGCCCTCTAAGTCGAGCAGGTATACGTGACCGTAGGGCCAGTCGATGTGGCGACACACCAGTCTGAGAACGCCCCTGAGCGCTGCTTCCGAGGAGTCTTCCGAGGATGCGACGGAGGCGACTTCGTACAGGAAGCTCGCCTCGTGTGCCGCCATGCGGGCCTT
>CAVOCN010000073.1:0-6513 GCA_963694205.1 Dehalococcoidia bacterium
TGAACGGTGAGGTCACCATGCTCCGTACTGAAGACGGTGTGTGGGTCACGGCGGGGGTCTCGTGCACCGTGGTTTGTGCCTGCAGCCTGTGTTTGACCAGCCATCCCCGCACCATCGAACTGGCCATAAACGAAGAGTTTTACCCTGAGGGCAGTGCGGCCAGGGACGACGAAGCCGACGAGACGCAGTTCATTTCTATGGACAACGTGCTTGACTTGCTTCCTACCATCCAGCAGTATGCGTCGCTCGGGATACCTATGAAGCCCGTGTGCCGCACCGACTGCTCTGGGATATGCCCGAACTGCGGATCGAACTTGAACGTGACACCCTGTACATGCGCGAAGCGTATTATTGATGCTAGGTGGGGGCCGTTGTTGAACCTCGCTTCGTCCTCTACGAACATCGCTACGTCCAACACCAACATCTCCAGGTCCACTGCTAACACTGGGTCTAGCGCGAACCGCAATACCAAACGAGCGCTAAATAAGAACTGATCTCCCGCGTCGCGTCGCCGAATAATCGACGGCCCGACCAACTAAGGAGCCAACATGGCACCACTACCCAAGAAAAAACACTCAAGAGCCCGGCGCGGCGGTAGATCTGCTCACCACCGGATGACCCGACCTACGTTCGGGGAGTGCCCTAACTGCCAGAACCCCAAGCTCCCGCACATCGTTTGCAGGAACTGCGGTTACTACAATGGGCGCGAAGTCGTTCCGGTCGACACCGGAATCGAGTAAAGTGCACGGGTTCCGAATCCCGAGGAGCACTAAATGACCAAGTTGAAAACAAATAAAGGCGCGTCTTCCAACGTCGCCTTTATATTCCCCGGCCAGGGCGCGCAAGCGGTCGGCATGGGGCGCGATCTGTACGACAACTCGCCCGCAGCCCGGGCTGTGTTTGAAGAGGTCGATGACGCTCTAGGCCGCAACCTCTCCGCCCTCATGTTTGATGGGCCCGAAGAGGAACTGCGGCAAACCGCCAACGCTCAGCCGGCTATTATGGCCGTCAGCCTTGCAACCGTCAGGGCATTGGAAGAGCAGGCGGGGTCTGGCGGACTCCCCACACCGGCCCTCATGGCCGGGCACAGCCTGGGCGAGTACACGGCAATCGCCGTTTCCGGCGCCCTTGGCGTTGGTGACACCGCTCGCCTGGTCGAGGAACGGGGCCGCCTCATGCAGCTAGCTTGCGAGATGACGCCCGGCACAATGGCCGCGATAATAGGCCTCGACCACATGGCGGTTGAAGAGATCAGTCGCCAGACCGGGACCTACGTCTCCAACGTCAACACCGGCGAGCAAGTAGTAATAAGTGGCGAGGTACTGGCAGTGGCCAGGGCGCTGGACATGGCCTCGGCCAGGGGTGCCAAAAAGGCGATTCCTCTCCGGGTAGGCGGCGCGTTCCACTCCGGTCTAATGAAGCCAGCTCGTGACGGTCTGGCCAAGGTGGTCGGCAACCTGAAGTTACAGGTCCCCTCGGTACCGATAGTTGCGAACATGACTGGCTCGCCCATTCAAACCGTAGCCGAGCTTCGAGAGGAGCTGGTTACCCAGGTCTGCGAGTGCGTGCAGTGGAAGCGGTCGGTTGAGTACATGATCGACTACGGCGTTACAGAGTTCGTCGAGATAGGTCCCGGCAGGGCGCTCAGCGGCATGATCAAGCGCATCGACCGATCCGTGGGCACCACCGCAGTCGGCAACCTGGACTCGGTTTCCAGCTTTAGCCTCAACTAATCGCCGTTTGAATTCAGTGACGGCGTCCCGCAAGCAAGAGGGGGTCCAACCGCCTCGACCATTCTCCTCCCGGAGAAGGGCTCGCGCGGCGGCCATGCAGACCCTCTACGAACTGGACGCCAGCCGCCACGCAGCAGCCGACTCTCTCACAGCAAGAGTTGAAGCCGGAATTCTTCCGGAGGAAGCGACTGACTACGCCAGAGTTCTTTTAGATGGCGTACTCGGGCGTCTGGTTGAGATAGACGACATTATCTCGGCACTGGCACCGAACTGGCCTATCGACCAGCTTGCCAGTGTGGACAGAAACGTGCTCAGAGTGGCGATATTCGAAATCATTTCCGGGGTGGACACACCCCCCAAAGTCGCCGTTAACGAGGCGGTCGAGCTAGCCAAAGCGTTCGGGTCGGAGAGTTCTCCGAAGTTCGTAAACGGGGTGCTCGGCTCGGTAATTGCGACCCAAAACATTGAGGTATAATCCGACCCCTAAGGGAGGCAGTGATGGCAAGCGTTCTTGATCGAGTACAGTCGGTTGTTACCGACAAGCTCGGCGTAGAGGCCGACGATGTGACGCCCGAGGCGTCGTTTGTCGACGACCTGAACGCCGACTCCTTGGACCTCGTAGAGCTAATTATGGCTTTCGAAGAGGAGTTCAGCACAGACGACAACACAATCGAGATCTCAGACGAAGATGCTGAGAAGATCACCACTGTGCAAGAGGCGATCACTTTCTTGAAGGGCAAGGGAGTCTCGGACTAGGCGCTAAAACGCCCTAGCGAATAGACCGATCGACGGTCAAAGGGCAGGCGAGCGGCCTGCCCTTTTTCGCGATCATCAGCTTGATAGGAACTCTGGCCGGGCGATGGCTGACGTTGCGCGGCTGTGTTACCTTCGCCCTATGAACGCAGGTGCCTCAAGCGACTATCTGTCCCTAATCGAAGAGATAAATTCCTGCACGCTCTGCGCGTTGTCGCAGGGCCGCACGAACGCGGTGCCAGGTGAGGGTAACCCCCAGGCCGACATCATGTTCATCGGCGAGGCACCTGGCGTTAACGAGGACCGGCAGGGCCGCCCGTTCGTAGGGGCGGCTGGCACCGTGCTGGACAACATGTTGGCTGTGATCGGGCTGGACCGGTCCGATGTCTACATCTGCAACATGATCAAGTGCCGGCCCCCGGAAAATCGCGACCCACAACCTTCTGAAATGGACACCTGCAGACCGTATCTGGACCGGCAAATCGAGTTGATCGACCCGAAGGTAATCGTCACGCTAGGTCGCCATTCGTTTGGCAAATTCTTCGCCGGTGAGACCATCAGCAAGGCTCGTGGGCGTCCCAGGGAATGGAATGGACGGATCGTTTTCCCCGTCTACCACCCGGCCGCGACCCTGCACAACCCACGGCTCAAGCCGGTGTTGGAAGAAGACTTTCGAAAACTACCGAGCCTGATAGGCGCGAACTCGCCATCGGAAACAACCGAAACAGAGACCCAGCCTGAGGACCAAGGCACGACCCCTGTCACCACGCAGCCGTCACAGACTCAACTGGGCATGAACTTCAACTCTGCTGGGTCAGACCCGGCCATTCCTCGGGAAACCGGGGCTGAAACACCAAAACAATCATCACAAGGAGAGCTCTTTTAGTTTGAGCCAATCACAAGTACGAATCATCCCGCTCGGCGGCCTGGGCGAAATAGGCCGCAACATGATGGCGGTCGAATACGAAGACGACATCATCGTTATAGATGCCGGGGTGATGTTCCCCGAAGAGGGAATGCCCGGCATCGACTTCGTCATCCCCGACATAACTTACCTGGCGCGAAACCGCGACCGTGTTCGTGCCGTCCTGATAACCCACGGTCACGAAGACCACACCGGCGCGCTTCCGTATGTGTTGCCAGACCTGGACGCGCCCGTCTACGCGTCTCGACTCACTCACGGCCTCATAACCGTCAAACTGCGCGAGCACGGTCTGCTCAAGTCGTCGAGCCTAAACGTGGTCGAACCCAACACGCCGTTCAAGGTCGGCAGGCTTGAGGTCGAGTTCTTCCGTGTGTGCCACTCCATTCCCGACGCAATGGGCATCGCGATCCACACGCCGTTGGGTGCGATAGTGCACACCGGCGACTTCAAAATTGATCACACCCCAGTGGACGGCCACACCACTGACTTCGCCAAGTTGGCCGAACTGGCTGCTGGCGGCGTGCTTTTGCTGTGCTCAGACTCCACATACGCCGAAATGGAGGGCTACACGCCGTCCGAAGAAATCGTGCGCGGGTCCATTGAGAACGTCGTCGCCGGGGCCGAAGCCAGGGTCATCGTCGCAACGTTCGCTTCGCTCATATCACGAGTGCAGATGGTCATGGACGCAGCAGCTGCGAACGGGCGCAAGGTAGCGGTAGTCGGCAGGAGCATGCGTAACAACGTGTCCATGGCGTTGGACATGGGCTACCTGTCGGCCCCAGACGACCTTATCGTGCCTTTGAAAGAGGCCAAGCGCCTGCCTCACAACAGGCTGGTCGTCCTCGCCACCGGTGCGCAGGGCGAGCCGACTTCCGCGCTGGTGCGCATGTCCAGGGGTGAGCACAAAGACGTTGAGATAGAGACCGGCGACACGGTCATCATCTCCTCGTCGCCCATACCCGGTAACGAAACCCTGGTAGCGAAGACTATCGACGACCTGTTCCGGCGCGGTGCCGAAGTGATATCGAGCAGGAACGCCACCGTGCACGTACACGGCCACGCCTCGCGCGAAGAGTTGAAGCTGGTGTTGAATCTGGTTCGCCCAACCTACTTCGTGCCAGTTCACGGTGAGCACAGGCACCTCATTGCCCATGCGCGATTGGCCCAGTCGCTGGGTATGGACCCGGCGGACACGTTCGTATTGGAAGACGGCGACATCCTCGAAATTGAGGACGGGTGGGCCGGGGTCGTCGAGCACATGCCCTTTGAAGACGTATACGTGGCCGGGCATCGTCTCTGGGGTAGGCACTCCAGCGTGCTGGAAGAGAGAAACCGACTGTCCACCGACGGCGTGGTTGCGGTCGGGCTGACCCTCGACGCCAAAACCGGGGCCCCACTCGCGCCCCCGAGCCTGGAGTCACGCGGGTTCGATGAGCTCAAACGGGCGCAGGACCTGCTTGAAAATGCCTCACAAGTGGTCCACTCAATGCTGGAAAGCCAATCGGGAAAAGTCTTAGACTTTGACCAAATAGAACGAACGGTGACGGCCTCCGTCTCTGACCTTCTGTGGAAAGAGACAAAGCGCAGGCCCACCGTCCTCACCCTGGTCGAGAGGGTAGAGCGGTCATGAGTCGGCCCATTCTGACGACACGTAGCTGCGTCAGTCATGGAGCCGGCTGGCGCATGAGGCACTAGCTCGGACGGTGGCGAACCCTCCGGCTACTACCGAGACGGAGGAGACGCCAGTGGTTGCTTCGAGCACGATAGACGGCATGACACGCAGCGTTGGGTCGGCACTGGGGTCCGTGGGCGAAAGCCTCGGCTCAGTGCTGCCCGGCCCGGCGAAAGCCTACGCCATCGCCCTGCCTCTCGCCGGACTGGGTGCCGCAGGTGCCCTCGCCTACATTTTCAAAAGCCCCCTTGGCGACGCCTACGGCTCTGTAGAAGAGGCAGTCGTCACCAACGTCGGACTCGGCGTCGTGCCGTTTGGCCTGTGGGCCGTGTCCTTCCTTGCCGTTCTCCTCCTTCGACCCGTCTGGATCGCCAACGTGCGAATCTGGGTCAGTACCCTGGCCCTTGCTGTGGGCGCGGTCGTGGCCATGTCTGCTTTCGATACCGGCTTTGGCTCGCCACTTGAGGTATTCACCAGGGGCGGCGAAGTCTCTCTCGGTGGCGACATAGCCGCGAGCGTTACGGACGGGGCTGGCTGGCTCGCCGGGCTCCTAACAGCGGGCTTCGTAATTGTCGCGAGCCTGGTAGTACTGCCCGCTATCACCTTCGGAGCTGCCTCCCAGCTGGGAGTATTGGGCGGCAAAGTCGGCCTGGGTGCGTACCTAGTGACGTTGACGGTCGCCAGAACGCTCGGGCTCGGCGTCGTCGGTCTCTACGGCTGGGCCGCGACCTCAATGAAAGAGCGTCGCGCGGCCAGAGCGGCCGAAGAACTCGTCGAAGTTCCACCCGAGGTAATGACGCCGTACGTGCGGGACCATACCCCGTTCGGCCAGGGCGAGCCGGACGACCTTGCCGATGACTCGCTGACAACCGTCGCGACGGCTCCTGAAGAGGGCGTCTTTGTAGAACCGGAAACAGACCTGCCAGAAACAGACTTGGACCAGCCGTCTGTTGAGCAGGAGCCGGTCGAACACTACGAGACCACGGCACTGGACGAACCCGTCGCCGAGCCTGCTCCGGAGTCCGACCCCGAAACCCCGTCAACGGACATAGGGCCAACTGACACAGGGCCAAACGGGGCAAAGGTCAATCGCTTCTGGAACAAGCCCGAAGACGGCGCTGCCCAGGCGCCCCAAACGCCTGGGGAAGTTGCAGGCATCGTCACCGATGCGGCCGCGACCGCAGCCGCTGCGTCGGCAGCTGTAGCGGTCTCAGCCCCCATTTTGGACAAGTGGGCCAGTGCATGGTCACTGCCCAGCGTCGAGATGCTGGTCGACACACAGGTCGAGGGCATTTCCCAGGTGGAGATGGACGAAACCTCCGAGAAGATACGTAGCACCCTCGGAGACTACGGGGTTGAGGTCGCCGTCAAGATGACCCAGCCCGGCCCGGCGGTGACCATGTACGGCCTGGAGCCGGGATGGATTCGCC
>CAVOCN010000074.1:0-6483 GCA_963694205.1 Dehalococcoidia bacterium
CGTGAAGTCGGTGACAGACACACTGGACGTCGGCACACGGTAGGCCATGCCGTGAATTTTGCCGTTCAGGTGTGGCAAAACCAACCCAACAGCCTTGGCAGCGCCGGTAGACGTCGGGATGATGTTCATGGCGGCGGCACGAGCCCTGCGGAGGTCGGAGTGCTGCTGGTCGAGGATTTTCTGGTCGTTGGTGTAGGCGTGGATGGTGCTCATTAGCCCGTGCTCCAGACCGAACGTCTCGTCCAGGACCTTGACCATGGGGGCGATGCAGTTGGTGGTGCACGACGCGTTCGACACCACCCGGTGCGAAGCCGGATCGTATTTGTCTTCGTTGACGCCCATTACCAAGGTGATGTCCTCACCCTTGGCCGGGGCCGAGATGATGACCCGCTTGGCGCCGCCCTTGAGGTGCCCTGCGGCCTTAGCGGCGTTGGTGAAAAAGCCCGTCGACTCGACCACTATGTCTACGCCGTGGTCGCTCCAGGGCAGTGCAGCCGGGTCGCGTTCTGCGAGGATTTTGATCGGCTTGCCGTCGATGATGATGGCGTCTTCCGTAGCCTCGACGGTGGAAGTAGAAACACCGTAGTTGGTGTCGTACTTGAACATGTGGGCGTTCGTTTTGGTGTCGGTGAGGTCGTTGACGGCCACCACCTCAAGCTCGTCGGGGTGGCGTTCCATAATCGCCTTTAGGACCTGTCTGCCGATTCTCCCAAAGCCGTTAATTCCAACTCGTGTGGCCGTCATCTAGATTGCGCCTCCAACTATGTGTTTACTTGTTTTCACCAGTGTCTCAATTATGAGCTAGATTCGGATTATATCGCCGAACCCAGGATCGAGGCGTATGCCGTTCGTCCAGCGTATGTGGCCTGGCCGCCCAGCTCTTGTTCAATGTGTAATAGGCGGTTGTATTTGGCGGTGCGTTCGCTTCTCGCCGGGGCACCGGCCTTTATCTGGCGGGCTCCGGTGCCGATAGCGAGGTCGGCAATAGAGGTGTCTTCGGTCTCGGCCGAACGGTGGCTGATGATCGCCCTCCAGCCGGTGTCGCGGGTTAATGCAACGGCGTCGAGGGTCTCAGTCAGGGTGCCGATCTGGTTCGGCTTTATGAGCACGGCGTTACTGGCTTTTCGGGCGATGCCCTGTTTGATGATGCCGGTGTTGGTGGCGTACAGATCGTCGCCCACCAGCTGGACCCGCGAGCCGATGCGGGCCGTCATGTCGGTCCAACCCGTCCAGTCGTCCTCGGACATGCCGTCCTCGATGCTGATGACCGGGTACTTGGTGACCCAGTCTTCGTACAGCGCAATGAGCTGCTCGGAGGTGATGGTGGTGTCCACGCTGGTCAGGTCGTAGTAGGCCTCGCCAGAAGCCGGGTCGAGGCCGTCACCGGTGCGGCGACGCAGTTCGGAGGCCGCGACGTCCAGGGCGATGAAGCAGTGCTCGCCGGGCCGGTAACCGGCCCTCTCGATGGCCCGCAGCAGCCACTCGACCGCCTGGCGGTTGTTCTTCAGGCTGGGGGCGAACCCACCTTCGTCGCCGACGATTGTTGTTTTACCTTGTTCCTGGAGCATGTCTTTCAGGGCGTGGTAAATTTCCGAGCCCGCTCGTAACGCCTCTTGGTAGGTGTCGAACCCGGCGGGTACGACCATAAACTCCTGGAAGTCGGTGGACTCGAACGCGTGCCTGCCCCCGTTGATTATGTTGAACATGGGAACGGGAATGGTATATCCGCTCTGAGGCGTGGGCCCGGCGTACTCGTGCCCGACGTATGCATAGAGGCTCTCCCCTGCGCTGGCGGCGGCGGCCTTGGCGTAGGCCAGCGACACCGAGAGGATTGCGTTGGCGCCCAGCCGGGCCTTATTGGCAGTGCCGTCTAATTCGATGAGCCGTTCGTCCAGCGAGCGCTGGTCGGCTACTGTGTGGCCCTTTATGGCGTCAGCCAGTTCCGTGTTTACGTTGGAGACGGCCCGCAGGACACCGAGGCCCCCGTAGCGTTTGGGGTCGCCGTCGCGTAACTCAATGGCCTCCAGGGAGCCGGTGCTCGCACCGGAGGGGACGGACGCGCGCCCGAGGGAACCGTCGGACAATCGCACGTCGGCTTCCACCGTGGGGCCGCCGCGCGAGTCGAGAATTTCCCGGCCCGAGACCGAGGAGATGGTTACTGTGCTCAAGAGCGCCTCTTTTCTGGCTCTTCCAACTGGGTTAGTAGCAGGAAGGTTAGTGACAGGAGTGTTAGTGAGGGGACACGCGCGAGGCCGCCGCTGCCAGGGCGCGCTCGACGGCGTCTACGGGGTCGGTCGCAACTTCAATGGAGCCAGCCAGCGGCCTCGATTGGACGCCAAATTGGGAGCCCGATTGTTCAATGGACCAGGTCCCCAGCCCGATGACCGGGATACCGTCGGCAAGCGCATGGCCAATTTCTGACAGGGTCCCATAGGCCCCGCCGACCGCTATTGCGGCGGCTCCTGTTTTGACGACGATCACGTTTCGAGCGTATCCGATGCCTGTGCAGATGGGAATGTCCACGTACTCGTTTGCTGCTGTGGGGTCGTTTCCGGGGAGGATGCCTATGGTGGTGCCGCCAGCCTCTTTTGCGCCCTTGCAGACGGACTCCATGACCCCTCCAAGGCCCCCGCAGACTACCTTGGCGCCGCGGGCCGCGAGTTCACGGCCGACGCCCTCGGCGAGTGCTGCCAGGGGGGCGTCTGCGATGGAAGATCCTATTACAGAGATGATCATTGGCGTCTCTATCATATAATCGGACCTCCGGCCTGAGGGTAGTCTTGCTAAAACGGCGAGAAACGAGACAAAGGGCCGAAGCCCGATCTGTTTATGGCAACACGCAAGCTCAATAACGTTCTCATCACTGGCGCTTCCACCGGCATTGGCAAGGTGGCGTCGCTTTACCTGGCCAACAAGGGCTACAAGGTTATCGGCACCAGCCGGTCGCTGGAAAAGCTGAGCCCCGTAGTCGCCGAGGCCAACGGTTCAAAGGGCACTTTCGTGCCGGTAGAGTTGGACATCAACCTGCCGTCGGGTGCGCCGGGCTGCATCGAAGAGGTCGTGCCTCGCCTCGCGGAGGAACACGGCACCATCGACGTGCTGGTCAACAACGCCGGTTACGCTCTCTGGGGCCCGCTCGAAGGCATGACGCCGGAGCAGATGGTCGACCAGTTCACCACCAACGTGTTCGCCCCGTTCAGGCTTTCCAACACGGTAATTCCGGCGATGAGACAACAGGCCGCCGGGCGCATCATCAACGTCAGCTCGGTAGCCGGGTGGGTCGTTACGCCGTTCAACGGTGCCTACGCATCGAGCAAGTTCGCCCTTGAGGCCCAGTCCCAGGCGCTGCGTATGGAGCTGTCGCCCTTTGGCGTCAAGGTGTCGCTAATCGAGCCCGGCCTCTTTGACTCCGAGTTCCAAAACAACACCGTGGACGGGGAGCGAGCCGAGTCTCCCGAACTGCCCTACGGCCCCCATATTGCGGCATACAGGCGCAAGCACGGCCGTTTCCGAATATTGACACATGACCCGATAAGGATCGCCCGGTTGATAGACCGGATCATCACGACCCGGAACCCGAAGCTCAGCTACCCCATTGGCCTGGAGGCCCACATAGGCATACTGGCGTCCAAACTGCTGCCCGGCTGGCTGTTTGAACGCATGGTGGCCAAGACGTCTATGTGACGGGGGTATTGGGTAGTACTGGGCAATTGGGGGTTGAGGGTCTAGGTGCGGTCCAGCGTCTTTAGGAACCTGCCAGATCGAATTTCCCGGTCTAGGTGGTGGCGCAGGTGGGCGTCGAGAACTCTGTTCACTTCTTGCATCACGTCGTCGGGTACGTCCAGTGCCACCGCCTCGTCGAGCGTCCTGGTCTGGTAGTAGCGCAGCAGCTTGATGGCCCGGACGGAAACGGAAAGAAATGGGCCAGGGGCGCTGGTTACGCAGTCGGGACAGGCGATGCCACCGGCGCCGGCGCTGTAGGCGTGATGGCGCTGCTCAAGAGCGCGGCCGCACTGCCCACACAGCGTCATTTCGGGGGCCAGGCCAGCAAAGGCCAGCACTCTCAATTGGAAGATCGGCAGCAGTCGTTCGGGCGGCTCGCCGCTTTCCAGGCGACCCAGTGTTTCGACGAGCAACCCGTACACCTCGCGGCCGTGGGCGTCGGGCGGGCCGTGGCCTTCGGGCATGGCGAAGCCGTCGGCGAGTTCTGCCAGGAACATCCCGGCAGAGACGCGGTCGAGGTCGTCCCGCAGCGACGGGTAGCCGCTGAGACATTGGGCCTCAGAAATGACGTCGAGGTTCCGGCCCTCGGCCACCGATACCTCTACGTGGTTGAGCAGTTCGAGGTGGCCGGTCAGCTTGCCGTGCGAGCGTCTGACCCCTTTCGCCACGGCCCGTATCTGGCCGTAATCGGGGGAGAGCATGGTTATGATGCGGTCGGCTTCGCCCAGGGGAGACTGCCTGACCACCACAGCCTCGGTCTTATAGATTCGGGGTTTGGCCATACGTTATCTGGACCCGCGTTCAGGAGATCTGAACTTAAAAAGTTTGGCGGCCGTCCATCGCCCGGCTCAAAGTAACTTCGTCTGCGTACTCCAGGTCGCCGCCTACCGGCAGGCCGCGCGCCGGTCGGGTGATACGCGTGCCCAACGCCTCAAGCAGCCTTTGGAGATACATAGCCGTGGCCTCGCCCTCAACGTTGGGGTTGGTGGCGATGATAATCTCTTCGACGCCGTCTACTTTGAGTCGTTCGAGAAGAGGCCTAATTTTCAAGTCGTCCGGTCCGACGCCGTTAATGGGCGAGATGACCCCGTGCAGTACGTGGTAGAGCCCGTGGAACGACCGGGTTCGCTCCAGCGCCCTGACGTCGAGAGGTTCCTCGACAACGCAGATGCGAGAACGGTCCCTGCCAGAGTCAACGCAGATGGCGCAGGGGTCGGACTCGGTGATGTCGAAGCACTGGCCGCACAGGCCGATGCGGTCTTTGACGGCGACGATGGCCTCGGCCAGGCCCCGTGCCTCGTCGGGGGGCATGCGTATGAGGTAATAGGCCAGTCGCTGGGCCGTTTTTGGCCCGATGCCCGGCAGCTTGTGTAGCTCGTCAACGAGACGGCTTACCAGTCCAACTTCACCGCGCCCGGGTTGGGTCACGCTCGCCTAGGTGAGTCCGGGTATGTTCAGGCCGCCGGTAATAGCGCCCATGCGGCTGGCCGCCATTTCTTGGGCCCGGTCCAGCGCGTCGTTGACAGCCGCCGCCACGAGGTCCTGCAACATCTCCAGGTCGTCCGAGGCGACTTCCGGATCGATCTTTATAGATTCGAGGTGCATCTTGCCGGTGACGACAGCTTTGACGACACCGCCTCCTGAGCTTCCTTCGACGGTCGCGCTCTCCAGCTCATCCTGCATCTGGGCCATCTGCTTTTGCAGTTGCTGGGCCTGTTTCATGAACTTTTTGTTCAAGCGTTCACCTCGTCGTGGCCCCCATCTAATTCAGGGCTGATTTCGGGGTTGATTTGAGGGGGCTCGGCGGCGGTCTCAGAAACGACCTGGGCGCCCATTGCCTGGGCTGCCCTGACGAGGGGGCTGTTGCGCGCCGCGCTCGCGCGGGCACCGGTCTCGGCGCCCGCCGTCAACTCAACTCGTACATCATAAGGCTTGCCCATGACACGGGCAAAAGCGTCGAGCACGAGCTTTCGACTGGCAGGTACTTCCAGTTCGTGCTGCATTCGTTCTTTATGAGACGCATGCGGGAATCTGAGGGTAACCACGTCGCCTGAGACCTCGCGGGCGTTGCTGGCCATTAGGAGCGCCTTGAGGTTGAATTTGTCGCCTTTTTGAAACCGCAATGAAGACGTCAGTGAGTCCCACTGCGTCTCCAGTCGCTCGTTCGGCTCGGACGGCAGGTCGGCCTCTGCCACCGGCTGCGGGTCCGGGGTGCGCGGCCTTTGGTCCGGACCGGGCGCATCATCTACTTGGGGAGCCTGTTGCTCTGCTCTAGCCGCCTGGGAGACAGGAGCCGCCTGAGCAGCGGGAGCAGGGCTCGCCGGTGCAGCAGGGGGCGTCGCAGGCGCTACAGGCGCAGGGGGCCGAGCAGTTGGCTGTTGGCGAACGGGCGCTGCCCTAGATGGAGTTTGCGCAGGCGCTGCGGGCCTCGGAGACGCCGGGGCGTTGGTGTTGGCGATTGCGGGCTCGGGCTCGGGCGCGAGGCCAGCTTCGACTATGGCAAGTTCGAGCGGCAGAGTTGACGATGGGTCCTGGCGCAGATCGGCCGCCGTAAGCTGCTTTATCGCCCGGACGATGATCCGTGGTTCGGAGGCCGCCGCCATCGCCTTTACCTGGGCCGCCGTCTCGTCTGTGTAGCCGGGGTCGATGTCCGCACCTGCGCTCACCAGCAAGGCGCTGCGCAGGTGGTCGACGATCCCGCGATGCAGTTGCCGCAGGTCGCTCCCCTGGGCTGCCACCTCGTTGACGGTGCGCAGGGCG
>CAVOCN010000075.1:0-6373 GCA_963694205.1 Dehalococcoidia bacterium
CTGGCCTCATCACGGTGCCCGCCTTCAGGACGGTCTGGCCTTCGGTTATGTCGCGACCAGCGGCCCGAATATGCGCACCGAGCGCGGCGGGCATGTTGACCGACACCTCGTCCAGAGCCCGTCCGTCGCGCCGCCTCTCCACCTCGTCGGTCTCCTCGAAAGGCACGACAGAGTCGGCGCCGGCCGGGATTGGAGCCCCCGTCATAATACGTATCGCCGTGCCTGCCGTCACCGGGTCTGACGGCAACTGACCCGCCGCGATCGTCCCGACGATGCGAAGCGTACAAGGCGTCCCTTCGGAAGCCCCGGCCACATCGCCAGCCCGGACGGCATAACCGTCCATCGCCGAATTATCCAGAGGGGGCACGTTCAGGTCACTTGTCACATCGCCAACAAGCACCATGCCGACGGCCTCCGCTATCGGCACCTGCACAGGCTCCAGCGGTTCGACGAACGACAAAATGCGCGACAGTGCTTCCTCGACGCTGAGCATCGCTTCTGTGTGCGTATGCCTGTGTTCAAGCTCTGGCATGCTCGTCAACTGCGGATCTCCGCGCCAACCGAGCGTTGCAACCTGCGCAGCAGGTCCTCCAGCACCCGGTCTATCTGCTCGGCAGTCAGCGTGCCCTTGTCAGACTGAAACACCAGCCCAAAGGCGATCGACTTTTTGCCCTGCGGCACGCCCTCGCCGGTGTACACGTCCTGCGCCCGGGCGGCTTTCACCAGTTTGTGTTTGACAAGCACTGCCCGAATGTCGTTTGCCGAAACGGCCTGGTCCACCGTCAGCGCCAGGTCACGTACCGACTCCGGGTACCGGCTGAACGGCCGATAACGCCGGTCGTCAGCAGGGGCGGCCGCGAGCAGGGAAGGCAAGTCTATTTCGAGCAGCGCCACGGTGGCTCCGTCGAGTCCGAACTTATCGAGCACGCCGTCGGCCACCTCGCCGACCGAACCCAGCCGTTTGCCACCTGCCAAAATCGCCGCCGTACGTCCGGCCTTCAGGGCTGCGTCTGTGTCAGCCTCAAACATCGGGTCAATTCCTAGACCCTCTAGCAGGTCTTCGGCCGCGCCCTTTGCATCGAAGAAGCCCATATCGGCTGCGTTCTCCGGCGCCTGCCAGGACACGGGTCCGCGTCGTCCGGTGAAGGCGGCGACAAGCGCCTCCCGCTCGTCCGGCAAGCCCTCGCTCTTGCCCGAAGTGTTTGGCAAAAACACGCGGCCAACTTCGAACACTCGCAGGCCATCCCCGCCGCCGGTGCGTCGGTTGTCCGACACGGTCTGGAGCAGGCTAGCCCGCAGCGAGGTGCGCAAGTAGCGTTGCTCTTCGTTCATGGGGTTTGCCAGGGCCAGCGCGTCGTCGGTCCATGCGCCCACCGTTCGTAAATTCTCTTCGGACGCAACGTTGTAGTTGATCGCCTCTTGCAGCCCACCCGCGGCGAGCATGTCCCGCACCCGTTCCTTCAGATCCCACATTGGTTGAACGTGATGACGGGGGATCGGGGCCGCCAGCATGGTGGTGGGCATCTCGTCGTACCCAATCACCCTGGCAACCTCTTCCACAAGGTCCTCTTGAATCTCAATGTCCGAGCGCCAGTATGGCGAACTGACCGAGACAGAGTCGGCGTCGTCCGACCCCACTCGCTGGAAACCAAGAGACGCCAGCACCTCTTTTGCTCTGGACATGGGTATGTCCGTGCCCAGCACCTGCTTTAGCCTGGCCGCCGTCAGGGTGACGACCGGCGCGGGCGCGGGGTCCGGGTGCGCGTCGATGATGCCGCTCGCTACTTTTCCGCCCGCAATCTCTCTGATAAGTCGGGTAGCCCGCCGAAGGCCGACTTCGGCCAGCTCTTGCCGCAGACCCCGCTCGAAACGGTAAGAAGCGCCCGTGCTCAGCTTCAGGTCCGCGCCGGTGCGTCTCGTATTCACCGGGTCGAAGTTGGCCGACTCCAGCAGTATTCGGGTAGTGCCCTGCGAAACCTCGGAGTTTGCACCGCCCATGACGCCTGCCAGGCCGACCGCGTCGTTTACGTCGGCGATCACCAGCATCGGCGGCGCGAGTTCGCGGCGCTGGCCGTCGAGGGTTTCCAGCACCTCGCCAGGGCGCGCCTTACGAACGACTATGGTCTGGTCCTTCACAAGGTCGAAGTCGAAGGCGTGCAGGGGCTGGTTCATCTCCAGCATCACGAAGTTGGTCGCATCTACCACGTTGTTAATCGGCCGCTGCCCGGCCCGGATCAGCGTCTCTTGCAGCCAGGCAGGCGACGGCCCCACCGTCACGCCCTCAATGAGCGAGGCGGTGTAACGACCACACAGGTCGGGGTCGGCAATCCTAACCGTCACACGGCCGTCTATTGGCTCACCGTCGTCTGCGTACCCTGTCTCGGGCTCGGTGATCGTCTGTCCCGTAAGTGCGGCCACTTCCCTGGCAATGCCCAGGACGGACAGACAGTCGGGCCGGTTGGGAGTGACGGCAATGTCGAACAGCACGTCGCCGACAATGTCCGTAAGAGGCGAGCCTATCTCTGCGTCGGGGTCGAGCACCAGAATGCCCTCGTGGTCGTCGCCGATCATCAGCTCTTTTACCGAGCACACCATGCCGCTCGACTCGAAACCCCGAATCTTGGCCGTTCTGAGCGGCTCTTCCCGCTCGGAATGGGTGTTGTAAAGCCGCGCCCCAAGCTTTGCGAAGGCTATCTTCTGCCCTACGGCCACGTTGGGCGCGCCGCACACCACCCTGGCCGTCTCTCCATTGCCCAGGTCGACCGTGGGCAGGCGCAGCCGGTCGGCGTCGGGGTGCGGCTCAATGTCCGTTACCAGGCCCACCACGACCAGTTCCGGGTCGAGGTGCATGCCCATCTTCTCGATGGACTCGACCTCTACCCCTGCCATGGTCAGCCGATGAGCCAGGTCTTCCGGTGCAAGGTCGATATTTACGTAGCGTTTGAGCCAGCTAAGTGGGACTAGCATCGGGACTAAAACTGCCTCAAGAAGCGAACGTCGTTGGAGTAGAACAGTCGGATGTCGTCGATCCCGTGCTTGAGCATGGCGATGCGCTCAATGCCGATGCCGAAAGCGAACCCGGTGTAGACGGCCGGGTCATACCCCACGCCCTCCAGCACCTTGGGGTGCACCATTCCCGCACCCAGAATTTCCATCCAGTTCTCTTCCTGCTTCTCCCCTTTGGCGCCCCTGTTATCAGACCGCGACGACCAGTCGATGGACATCTCGGCCCCCGGCTCCACGAAGGGGAAGTAGTCGCAGCGGAAGCGGACCCGCACGTTCTCGCCGAACAGCCGCCGGGCGAACTCGTGCAGCGTGCCCTTGAGGTCGGCGAAGGTGATGCCCTTGTCCACGGCCAGACCCTCGACCTGGGAGAAGTGCCATTCATGCGTGGCGTCCGTTGCCTCGTAGCGGTACGCCTTGCCCGGCGCTATCACCCGCACCGGCGGGTCCTGCTTTTCCATCGTCCGAATCTGCATGGGAGACGTGTGGGTACGCAGCAGAAGAGGCCGCTCGCCGTCTTCACCGGTCTTGTCGACCCACAGCGTGTTGAAGCTGTCCCGCGCCGGGTGGTGCTTGGGAATGTTGAGCTTCTCGAAGTTGTAGTGGTCCAGCTCTACTTCCGGCCCCTCGACTACCTCGAAGCCCATATCACCGAACGCTGCGCAAATCTCCCGCACCGTGGAAGTGATGGGGTGGATGCTGCCAATGGGCGAAGGCACCCCGGGGAGCGTCACGTCGATAGCGTCGGCGTCATCCCCAGATGGCCGCTCTATCTCGGTTCGCCGGGCTTCGAACGCCGATGCAAGCGCCTCGCTGGCCGCGTTGGCGGCCTGTCCGAACTCCCGACGAGACTCCGGCGGGACTTCGGTAATACTGCGTTTGAGCAGCGTCGCCTCGCCCTTCCGTCCCAGGTACGAAACACGCCAGGCCTCCAGCCCCTCAGCGTCCGGGACGTCTGAAAGCTCTTTTAGCGCTCTGGCCTGTAACTGAGCCGCGCGGGCGGCAACTTGTTGGGTAATAACGGGCTCCCGAATACAGCAAGAAGGAAAAAGGGGGTAAACGCACTGCAATTATAGGTAGCGGCGGGAAGGCGGGTCAAGGAGCCTTGAGTGCCGTTTATCGCATGTCCAAGGCGCTGCCGGGGGTTTCGCTCACTTTGCAAAATTGCCCGCTGCCGTCCCCCAATGCCTATCGCGGGGGCGCGTGACGTTACGACACGAGGTCTTTGTGCGCCCGCCCGCCCTGCATGATCACCAGCAACCGGGCCTTGTCGGCCAGCACACCAACGTCGCTGACCGGGTCGCCATCGACCACCAGCAGGTCCGCCAGTTTGCCCGGCTCCAGCGTGCCCAAGTCGGCGTCAGAGTGGATGGCTTCGGACGCCGTCTTCGTAGATGCGACCAGCGCCTGCATCGGCGTCATGCCGCCGTCCACCATCAGCCCCAACTCCCGGGCGTTCTCGCCGTGCGGGCAGACGGCGGCGTCGGTGCCCATGGCAATGCGCACCCCCGCCTCGACGGCCATGCGGAAGCTGGCCCGGTGGTGGGGAAACACATCCGCGGCCTTCTGGAGGGACTGGGGCAACACAGCGCCCGGCTTTTCTCGTGCCAGGTCGAATATTGTCTCGGCCGGTAGCAACGTGGGTACGAGAAACGTGCCGCGCCGCTTCATCTCGGCCACGACCGACTCGTCCATATACACGCCGTGCTCTATCGACTCGACGCCAGCTTCTACGGCGTTGAGGATGCCCTGGGTCGATTGGGCGTGAGCCATACAGGTCTTACCCTCGGCAGCGGCCTCGTAGACCATCACCCGAATCTCTTCCGGCGAAAACTGGGTCGAAGTCGGCTCGTCGCTGGGCGACAGTACGCCCCCGCTGGAGCACAGCTTTATCACGTCGGCCCCCGCCCGCAGCGTGGCCCGCACAGTTTTGCGAACCTCGTCCACCCCGTCGCACACGGGCGCGGGCCATTCCGGCAGGTTGCCCTCATGGGGCATTCCCATGGGGAAGTGCACGCCGCTGGGCAACAGGAAGTCCCCGTGGCCCCCGGTCTGGGACAGAATCGACACGGCAATCTTCATCCTGGGTGCTGGGATGAGGCCATTGTGAGCGGCCAGCTTCAGGCCCATGGGCGACCCACCGGCGTCGCGCACCGAGGTGACACCGGCGTCCAGCGTCTTGCGGGCGTTATCCGCAGCCCGAAGTATCTTCAGGCTGAGCGGCATTTGCGCCAGGTCGTGCATGGGTTCCAGGTCGATCATGAAGTGCACGTGGCAGTCGATCAGGCCCGGCATGACCGTGCGTCCGTCCACGTCCATGACCTCGGCGCCCTTGGGCGGCTCAACCCCGGCGCCGACCTGCTCAATCCGGCCGTCGTCGCCTATGACTATCGTTGCGCCCGAGACCGGGTCGCCGCCGTTCCCGTCAATTAGCGCAGCGTTCGTTATGGCCTTCATGCCGTCGCTCCCTCTTTGTTGTTGGTGCCTATTGCTTGGCTTCTGGGGTAAATCCGTGGCGCAACCCTACACGCCCAGGCTTTGTCGCGGGAGCTTAGTGTTGTCGAATCTGCACCGTGGCCGATTGCGGAGAAGCCGATGCCCGAATATAGCCATCGCCGTGGAGCGAATCGTCGATTTCTCAATCAGGCACGTAGTCACCGGTCTGCTTATCGTGGCGGCTATGGCTGCCATGTCCGGTGCCGGGCTGCTCATAGCGAGGTCGGCGACCTCGCAGGCCGAGATCGAGGTGATCCTGCCCCAGGCCACGCCCACTCCGTTGGCCGGGTTCCAAGACCTGCAGGTCTACCTGTCCGGGGCCGTGGTGAACCCCGGCGTCTACCCCGCGTCTGACGGCGACAGGCTGGCAGACGTTGTGGCGGCGGCCGGTGGCATGCGAGTCGATGCAGATGCAAACCGGGTGAATCTGGCGGTGCGGGTAAGCGACGAGGACCACTGGGACATACCCACTCTTGGTGAGCACTCACCGGGAGACCCCTCGTTGGGCGGCTCCGGGACAGACTTGGATGTCGCCGGGTCTGAGAGTGCCGAAACCAACGGCGGCCAGGGCAAAATCGACCTGAACCGGGCCGAAGCCGCCTTGCTCCAGACCCTGCCCAACATTGGAGAGGTCAAGGCCGCCTCAATAGTCGCCTATCGCCAGGCCAACGGCCCGTTCCTCGAAGTTGAAGAGCTGGTCGAGGTGAGTGGCATCGGGGACAAGACCATGGAGGCCCTGAGAGACCTCGTCGAGATACGCTGACCGTGCGTCTCGCCCTGCTAGTAGCAGCCTTCGTCGTGGGCGTCTCGTTGACCCTTGCGACCGGGTCCGGCTGGGCCGTCGGCGTGCTCCTCGTCGCTGTGTCCGTGGGCA
>CAVOCN010000076.1:0-6341 GCA_963694205.1 Dehalococcoidia bacterium
CAAGGCCAGAAAGCACTCTTCTACTGAAGAGGTGAACTCTATACGCCTTATCCCCTGCCAGTCTGAAGGAATCGCCGTTCCTTTTTTCGTTATCGTCGCGACTCTATCCCGACCCAGCCGCCCCGCGAACCAGCCCAGTTCCAAGATCGCGTTCGGCCGTGCCTGATAAATCTCCTCGCCATCGTTTTTAACGAAATCGTCTGGAGTAAACAGGACGAAAGCGAACCCGGCCCTTGAACCATGCTTCTCCAGCAACTCCATTAGATGGCTGCTCCCGCCCGGTAGATCTTTGATGACGATGGGTTCGAGCTTCCACCTATTTGCTACGAGACCCTTCAATCTTTCGAGATTCGCATGGTCGTGGCCGTGGACTATGAATACCGCATCGCCCACTTTCGCAATCGGTTGATCGCCATTTTCGACGGTCGCCTGGGCAACCGGCCGCACTGCGACAACTGGGTAATCTTCAGGGTGGGCGGACACATCTTCTACTAACCCGATCAGGTGGTTGGCCAGCTTTGAGCATTCGTCCACAAATTCCCCTTCGGGATCGCTGGAAAGATACGACACATTGGAATTCGCTACGCTGTCGAAACGTTCCGCTTCCCGCTCTGAAACGTTCTCTCGTAATCGACGTTCGGTACGTTCCGTCCACATACCTAGCATCGGCCTCATTCGGTCAAGCGGGATGCCTTCCTGTACCGCACGAGCAAATCCAACAACCTCGTCTTTGGCAGCCAGAAGCCCGTCGATAATTGCTGTTGTGTGATCCATCACGTCCGAGTTTATCTCAGTATGGACAGATAGCTTGCACCCTCATCGACAAATGCTGTGTAGTTACATCTGCACGCTTTTCTCGCCTGAGAGGTAGGCCTGGGGCTCTTTTTCGAAGGCTTTGTTACAGCCGGGGCCGCAGAAGTAGTAGGTGGTGCCTTCGTGGTCGAAGGTGCCGCCGCTGGGCTTTTCCATGTTCACGTCCATGTTGCAGACGGGGTCTACGGCTGTCGGGGCTTTTTTCGCGAATAGCGGAATTCTCAAGATTTGAATCCTTTCAAGCGTATTGAGTTGGACACTACGGTTACGGAGCTGATGGCCATTGCTCCTGCTGCCAGGATGGGGTTTAGGAAGCCTTCGTCGCCCAGGGCCCAATGCAGGCCCGAGGGCACGCCGTCCGAGAACGCTGCGTATAGGACGCCCGCGGCGACGGGGATTAGCAGGACGTTGTAGCCGAATGCCCAGTACAGGTTTTGCCTGACCGTTCGCATGGTGGCCTTGCTCAACGCGATGGCCGAGCCGACACCGGCTAGCTCGCCGCGCACGAGGGTGACGCCTGCTGTTTCTAACGCGACGTCGGTGCCGGAGCCGATGGCTATGCCGACGTCGGCCTGGGCCAGCGCGGGGGCGTCGTTGATGCCGTCGCCGACCATTGCCACGCGGCGACCTTCTGTTTGCATGCTTGCTATCGCTGCCGCTTTGCCGTCGGGACGCACGTCTGCGATGACTCGCTCGATGCCGACCTGCCGCGCGATTTCGCCTGCGGCCGCCTCGCCGTCGCCGGTGAGCATGACGACGTCGAGCCCCTGGCGTTGCAGGGCGGCGATAGCCGCTGCTGACGTGTCGCGCACTCTGTCAGAGATGGCGACGAACCCGATCACCTCGCCGTCGGCCGCGACGTACACGGCCGTTTCGCCTGGGCGTGCCGACTCAAGCTGGCCGGGCAGGGCGATGCCGGCGCTTTCGAGCAGGGCCGGGTTGCCGATTAGCACTTCGGTGCCGGAGACGGTGGCGCGTACGCCCATGCCGGGGACGGCCTCGAAATCGGCTGCGTCTGCCAGGGTCAGGCCGCGCTCGGCGGCGGCCGCCACTACTGCTTCGCTGAGGGGGTGTTCGGAGAGCGCCTCGGCCGACGCCGCCAGCGTCAGCATGTCCTCTTGTGTGCCATTAAGGACGGTGATTCGAGAGACGGTCGGTTGACCGAGAGTGATGGTGCCGGTCTTGTCGAGCACGACGGTGTCTACGGAGTGCAGGCGTTCGAGTGACTCGGCGTCTCGCACGAGCATGCCCATTTCCGCGCCCACACCGGTGCCGACGGTGATGGCGGTTGGCGTGGCGAGGCCGAGCGCGCAGGGGCAAGCGATTACGAGTATGGACACCGCCACGAGAGTTGCCGTCGCGTACGAGGGGGACGGCGCGGCGAAGTACCACGCGACGAATGCGATGGCGGCGATCGCTATAACCACAGGGACGAAGTAGGCCGCCACCTGGTCGACAAGGCGCTGCACGGGGGCCTTGCTGCCCTGGGCGCGTTCGACCATTTGCACGATGCGGGCCAGGACGGTGGACTCCCCTACTTCAGTGACGCCGACTCGCAGCGCACCGTTGCCGTTGATTGTGCCGCCGTAGACTTCGTCGTCCGCGCTTTTGGTGACCGGCAAGGGTTCGCCGGTGAGCATGGACTCGTCTAGCGACGATGTGCCGGATATTACGGTGCCGTCAGTCGGGATCTTCTCGCCCGGACGGATGATGAGTACGTCGCCTACGGCCAGTTCGTCGATGGGGACGGTTAGCTGCTCGCCGTCGCGGTCTACACGCGCCTCTCTTGGTTGTAAACCGATCAATGCCCGGAGCGAACCGGTGGCGCGGCGCTTGGCCCGCGCTTCCAATAGCTTGCCCAACAACACCAGACCCACGATGGCGGTAGAGGCGTCGAAGTAGGTGTCGCCAGACACCGAGCGTATGGCCGCGCCGTCGGGCGCGACGGTCACTGCGAGGCTGTAGAAGTACGCCACCGAGGTGCCCACGGCGATGAGGGTGTTCATGTTGGAGGTGCCGTGCCGTAGCGCCCCGAACGCCGAGACGTAGAAGTGGCGACCGGCCCAGAACTGCACTGGGGTGGCCAGCGCGAGGAAGAGGAATTCCAGGCGGAACCCGGCGTTGTCCATGAACCAGGGCACGAACATCATGACCATGACCAGCGCCGAGGTGGCGATGCTGACGGCGACTTTGTAGCTGAGCACGGCAAGCTCGCGCTCGCCGACGGAGTCGTCCATGCCGCCAGTAGACACGCCGAGCAGCCGGTAGCCCGCGCTTTCTACAGCTTTGCGCAACTCGGTCAGGCCGGTGGTGCCTGCCTGGTACTCGACGGTGGCCCGTTCGGTGGCAAGGTTGACGGCGGCGGTCTCGACGCCGGGGACTTTGGTCAACGCTGACTCGACGTGGGTAATGCAGGACGCGCACGTCATGCCGCCGACGCTGAGGTGGACGGTTTCGAGTGAGCCCTCAGCTACAGAGGGCTGTGCGTCCGGTGCCGAGTGTGTCTGTGTGGTCGAAGTCATGGCTATCTGTCCGACAGGGAATACAGTTCCATTAGCTCGCCCAGGACCTGCTCTTCGCGGCCGTCTCTGACGCCGTCGATGACGCACGTGTGCAGGTGCCCTTCGAGCATGACGCCCTCAAGCTTTTGCAAAGCCCGGCGGATGGCGAATGTCTGCTTGAGCACGTCGACGCAGTACTTGTCCTGCTCAATCATCCGTCGAACACCGGCTAAATGGCCCTCTATGTAGGCGAGCCGCTTGAGCGCGTCCTTTTTGGCATCGGAGATCTGCGCCGTGTGTCCGGCGTGATGGCCGTGATGTTCGTGGCCCTCGTGGCCGTCGTGATCGCCGTTCTGCGCGTTTTCTTTGTGTTTGGTTGCCATACCCATACCCCCCCGGTAGGGGTATGGTACTGCCGGGAAACCCCCGACACAAGGGCAGTTTTAGGTAGAGGCCGGGTTGGCCTTATCTAACTTTCTTGGCCTTATCTAACTTTTTCCAGGGGCGCGAAACTCATTAGCAGGCGTTTGATGCCGTGGCCGTCTTTGAAGGCGACGGTGACTTCCATGTCGGAGGGGGTGGCTTTGACGGACACGACGACGCCTTCGCCGAATTTGACGTGCTTTACCTTGTCACCGGTGCGGTAGTTGTCGGCTCCGGCTGCGGCCTCGGCGTTGGGGCCGACGCCTCTTGGTGCTGCCATTGGGCGCGTTCGGGAGACGCGAGGACCGCCGTTGGTGGCGTCTACGCGACGCTTGCGGACGGGACTGCGCTCGATGCGCTCTGATAGTCGGGTGACAACGGATCGAGGGCTTGAGTCGCGCCCTACCCTACCGGGGGCAGCAGGCTTGTTGCGCACTTTCGCGCCGGTGCCCTGGGCCATTATCAGCTTGGAGGGTATGTCGTTAAGAAAGCGCGACGGCGCGTTGGGCTCGAAGTTGCCCCTGAAGCCGCGCTTAAACGCGCGAAACAGATACAGGCGCCTTTGGGCGCGGGTCATGCCGACGTAGCACAGGCGGCGCTCTTCTTCCATCTGGTTATCGTCGTCGAGGGAGCGCAGGTGGGGCAGCAACCCCTCTTCCATGCCCACCATGAACACGACGGGGTACTCCAGACCTTTTGCCTGGTGCAGGGTGATGAGCGTGATGGCGTCGCCCCGGTCTTCGAGCGAGTCGGTGTCAGCTACGAGAGACACGCTTTCTAAAAAGACGGTCAGGGGGCTGAGGCCCTCTTCGCCGTCTTCTGTTTCTTCGGTCTCGACGTTGACGAAGTCTCGGGCCGTGCTGCGTAGTTCGTCGAGGTTTTGGCCGCGCTCTTCGCCTTTTTCCATGCCCTCGGCGTAGGCCCGGTAACCGGTGCGCGCCATGACGAGGTCAATTTTCTTGACGAGGTCGACGTCTTTGGCGGCTTCGGCGATGGAGAGCATCATGTCCCGGAACGCGACGAGGGCGTTAGCCGATCTCGCTGCGATGGCGACGGGGGCCGTGCCCTTGTCTTCAGAGCCCTCGTCTTTGTTGCCCGCCAGCAGCGCAACCTGGTCCCACAGCGATGTGTCGGCGTCGCGGGCCATTCGCGTCAGTTCGTCGAGGGTGCGCTGGCCGATGCCCCGGTTGGGCACGTTGATGACCCGGTTCAGGGAGACGTCGTCATGGGGGTTGGCCAACAAGCGCAGGTATGCGACGACGTCTTTTATCTCTTGGCGCTGGTAGAAGCGCAGGCCGCCAATTAGCTGGTACGGAATGCCGTAGCGCAGGCAGCCCTCTTCCAGCGCGCGGGACTGGGCGTTGACCCGGAACATGACGGCGATGTCGCCTAGCTTATAGCCTTCGGACCTGGTTAGGGCCTGGACTTCTTTGAGGACTTTCTGTGCCTCTTCCTGCTCGTCGTAGCCCTCGGCGACCACTATGGGGACGCCGTCGCCGTTCTCGGTCCACAGCTCTTTTTCTACTCGTTGCTCGTTGGGCTTGATGACTTTTTGGGCGGCCTCAAGGATGGTCTTGGTGGACCTGTAGTTTTGCTCTAGCGCAATTTCGGTTGAGCCCTTGAAGTCGCGCTTGAAGCTGAGGATGTTTCGCAGGTCGGCGTTGCGCCACGAGTAGATGCTCTGGTCGGGGTCGCCGACGACGCACAGGTTGTTGTGTGCGGCGGCCATTTTTCGGGCAATGGCGTACTGGGCGATGTTGGTGTCCTGGAACTCGTCGACCATGAAGTGGACGAAGCGCTGCTGGTACTTCTCGGAGACTTCGGGGACGCCTGTAAGTAGCTTGTGGGCTTTGAGCAGGATGTCGTCGAAGTCGACAGCGGTGGACTGGGTGAGCAGCGACTCGTAGCGCTGGAAGACCCGGAACACGATTTCGTCGAAGTAGTTGTCTTTCTTTTTGCCGAACTCGGCCGCGCCCATTAGCTGGGACTTGGAGCCGGAGATGGCGGACTGGATGGCCCGCACGCCCCACTGTTTGGGGTCTACGTCTACCTCTTTCATGGCTCGCTTTAGCAGGGCGACGGTGTCGGCGTCGTCGTAGATGGCGTAGTCGCGATCGAGGCCGATGTGTTCGCCCTCTCGCCGCAAAATCATGGCGCAAAACGAGTGGAACGTAGACGCGGTCAGGCCCTTGCCCTTAGGACCGAGCAACTCGTCGAGACGTTCGCGCATCTCTTTGGCCGCTTTGTTGGTGAAAGTTACGGCACCGATGCGGTACGGGTTCACCCCACACGTGTTGATGAGGTAGGCGATGCGGTGGGTGATGACTCGCGTTTTGCCGGAGCCGGGGCCAGCGACGATGAGCAGGGGCCCTTCGACGTGCTCGACGGCCTGGCGCTGGTGGTTGTTGAGCATGGTTAGAACGTCAGTTTGCATAAGGCACAGGGCATTATAACTCTCCGCGCGCGGGGCGCGCTCTTGGGCTCTTCGGCTGATGGCCTCATCGTTCTCCGCGCGCGGGGCTCGCTCTTGGGCTCTTCGGCTGATGGCCTCATCGCTTCGCAATAAGCGTCGGGGGCAACAAGGCGGGTGCCCCCAGCAACAAG